>NZ_JBVVPR010000003.1:0-113365 GCF_055811835.1 Bradyrhizobium sp. WSM4874 | reverse complement strand
GGGGGGTTTTTTTGGTGGGGGGGGGGGGGGGGCCGGGCGGCTAAACGCTGGCGCCATTCCCCCCCGCGCTGCCGCGGGCGTTTTACGGGTCCGGGGGGCGGGTTTAAAGCGGGGCCGCCGCTTCAGACATTTTCGGAGAGAGATCATGAAAGTAGCTCTTCACGCCTTGGCCGCGCCGGCACCCGCGCTACCAGCCTATGTCGCAAGCGGCAACGAATGCGCGCTGTTCGAGCATGCCTGTCGGCACCGGCTTCCGGTCCTGCTGAAAGGACCGACCGGTTGCGGCAAGACGCGTTTCGTCGCGCATATGGCGGCACGGCTGGGCTTGCCGCTCCACACCGTCGCCTGCCACGACGATCTCACCGCCGCCGATCTCACGGGGCGCCATCTGCTGAGAGGCGGCGACACCGTGTGGACCGACGGTCCGTTGACGCGCGCGGTCCGCGAGGGCGGCATCTGCTATCTCGACGAGGTGGTGGAAGCCCGCAAGGACGTCACCGTCGTGCTGCATCCGCTCACTGACGACCGCCGTATCCTGCCGCTGGAGCGAACCGGCGAGGAGCTCGTTGCTCCCGCGAGCTTCATGCTCGTTGTCTCCTACAATCCCGGTTACCAGACCCTGCTCAAGGCGCTGAAGCCGTCGACGCGGCAGCGCTTCGTCGCCATCGAGTTCGGCTTCCTGCCGGCCGAGCAGGAGATTGCGGTGGTGTCGGCCGAGAGTGGGCTGCCGCCGGATCGCGTACGGCCGCTGGTCGCGCTTGCCGGACGTCTGCGGGCGCTGAAGGGGCATGATCTGGAGGAGGGCGTCTCGACCCGGCTCGTGGTGTATTGCGCGACCTTGATTGCGGCGGGAGTCTCGATCGCCGATGCGGTGCTCGCCGGCATGATCGAGCCGCTGACCGACGATTCCGAGGTCAAGGCGGCGCTGCTGGACGTCGCGCGCGCCGTGATTGCCTGAGCCAGATCCCATGCTTGACTTCCTCGAACTGGAGGAGACGGTCGGCCGCGCCTGGCACCGGATGGTCGGCGGCACCGCGAGCTATCCGGTTCACGATGATCACGCGGTCGCGCTTGCGGAGGTGAGAGGCCGGCTCGCGGTGATGTTCCGTGCGCTTGGCGGTGAGACGGGCGTTCAGATCGCGAGCGCAGGCGCACGCAGGGCGGGCCATCGGCTCGGCTGGCGGCAACGCATCGGCCTTGGAGACGAACGTCTCGAACAGCCGGGCCGCGGCGCTACGACCATCTTCCTCCCCGACCGCATTGCGATATTTTCCGACCGCGATCTCAACGCATGCCTCTATCGCTGGCTTGCGGCGTGGTTCGCGGTCGCGCCGATCGAGACGATCACGGAGCATGATCCGCTGCGGCGGGACCTTCTGGTCTTGCGCCGGGCGAGCGAGACGGCGGTCTTCGTGCTCACGCAGTTTCCCGGGCTCGCTGCTGATTACGCGCGGCTCGCCGCCGCAACTGCCGAAGCCCGGCCGCGACGTCCGTTGCCGCGTCTTGAGCAGGAGATCGAGCGGATCGTGCTGGCCTTGCTCGGGACCGGAAAGGCGCCCGCAGGTCAGCTGTGGCCGGCGATGATGGGGACAGGTCCGCTGCCGGACAAGGCGCCGCCGGGCTATCGCTCGGTCCTGCCGTGTCCGCTCTGGGGCGATTGCTGGACGCGCGAACTCTCGCCGGTGCATGCGGGCGACGACGCGTGCGCACCGGGCGCGGGGGCCGCCGCCGAGGACAGTCGCAAGCGCTTTGCCGTGCGCGAGCGCGAGGACAACGCCAACCGCCGCGATCCCTTCGTGCTCAACCGCTTCGAAAAGATTCTCGCAATGGCCGAGATGGTCAATGTCGACCGTCCGGCTGACGACAGCGAGGACGAGGATGCGCAGAAGGCCGCCGACGATCTCGAGGAGATGACGCTGAGCCGGCGCAGCGGCAAGCCGGCGAGCCGGCTCAAATTCGATCTCGACCTGCCGCCGGAAGCCCTCGATGCGTCGCCGCTGAACGCAGACCTCACCTATCCCGAATGGGACTACCGCAGCAGCTCCTACCTGCCCGATCACTGCCGCGTGCTCGCGGGCGCCGCATCCGAGACCGGCGAGACCTGGTCGCCCGACGAGTCCATGCGCCGGCATATCCGTCAGGTGCGGCGGCGCTTCGAGATCTTGCGGCCGCGCCACGAATTGATGCGCGCCCAGGCCGACGGGCACGACCTCGACCTCGACGCGCTCGTGCGCGCCCGCTGCGATCTTCGCGCCGGCAGCGGCGGCGGTCTCGATCGCATCCATGTCGCGATGCGCCCGCAGGGGCACGATCTCGCCGTCACGTTGCTTGTCGACGTCTCGCTCTCGACGGACGCCTGGGTCGACGGCCATCGCGTGCTCGACGTCGAGAAGGAGGCGCTGCTGGTACTCGCGCATGGCCTGTCGGCCTGCGGCGACCATCACAGCATCCTGACCTTCACCTCGCGCCGGCGGTCCTGGGTGCGGCTCGAAACCGTCAAGGCCTTCGGCGAGCCGATGAGCGGGGCAGTGGAGCGTCGTATCGGAGCGCTGAGGCCCGGCTATTACACGCGGATCGGCGCGGCGGTGCGCCACGCCTCGGCCGCACTCGCCCGTCAGCCGCAGCGCAAGAAGCTGCTTCTCGTCCTCACCGACGGCAAGCCGAACGATGTCGATCATTACGAAGGCCGCTTTGCGGTCGAGGACACCCGCAAATCGGTGCAGGAGGCGCGCCGGCTCGGCATTGCCGCCTTCGGCGTGACGGTGGACGCAACCGCGCAATCCTATTTCCCGACGCTGTTCGGGCGTGGCGGCTACGCCATCGTCGGCAATATCCGCCGACTGCCTGCGGCGCTGCCGGCGATTTACCGGCAGGTGGCGCATTGAATCAGGAAAAGGTGCGGCGTCCCGTTCTCGGGTGAGCTATTGCCCATGGGGTGGGTATATGATCGAATGGCGGGATGGACCAGGGCCGGCTGAAACCCGATCTGATCATCTTCGACTGCGACGGCGTGCTGGTGGACAGTGAGCTGTTGAGCTGTCGGTGCCTGTCCGACGCGCTGGCCGAATGTGGCATCTCGCTGAGCCCGGAGCAGGCGCTCGAACTCTTTCTCGGACGCAGCACCAAAGCGGTCGAGCAGCATTATCGGGATCTCGGACAGGTCGTGCCGGACGGCTTTCTGCCGCGCTTGAAGTCGCATGTGTTGAGCACGTTCGCAGGCACGCTTCAGCCAATTTCCGGCGTCGCCGATGTGATCTCCGAATTACGCGTGCCGTTTTGCGTGGCTTCGTCCAGCGACATCGACCGTGTCGCGCTCTCCCTTGACGTCACCGGCCTCGCGCCACATTTCGGGGACCGGATCTACACCGCGCAGATGGTCAGGCACGGCAAGCCGGCGCCGGATCTCTTTCTCCATGCGGCCGAGCAGATGGGCGCGCAACCCGCGCGCACGCTGGTGATCGAGGACAGTGCGAGCGGCGTGCAGGCGGGGAAGGCGGCCGGCATGACGGTCTGGGGATTTGCCGGCGGCAGCCATTATCGCGGACGCGACGGGCAGGCTATATTGTCGGGCGCGGGGGCCGACCGGGTCTTCGCGCGCATGATCGATTTCTGGAAGGACGCCTGACGCCCCTCATGGCTGCTGAGAACGAAAAGTCCAGGCTCGATGACGCCGCGCGCGCCGGCTGGCTCTATTTCATTGCCGGTCACACCCAGGATGAGATCGCGAAGATGCTCCAGGTGTCGCGCGCGTCGGCGCAGCGGCTGGTGTCGCTGTGTCTCGCCGAACGGCTCATCACCTTCCGGCTCGAACATCCCATCGCCGCATGCATGGAATTGGCGGCGCGTCTGAAGGAGCGTTTCGAGCTTACCCATTGCGAGGTGGTGCCGGCGGATTCCGCCGCGCCGCAGGCCACAGCGGGCATTGCCGAACGCTGCGCCAATCTGCTCGATTCCACCCTGCGTTCAGAAACGCCCGTCATCGTCGCGCTCGGCACGGGACGGGCGGTGCGTGCCGCGGTCGAGCGCGTCACGCCGATCGACCGGCCCAACCACCAGATCGTCTCGCTGGTCGGCAATATCTCCGCCGACGGTTCGGCGAGCTTCTACGACACCGTCGGCCGGCTCGCCGACCGCACCGGTGCGCGGCACTATCCGATGCCGCTGCCGTTCCTGATGTCGTCCGAGGACGAGCGCAACAAGATGGTCCGGATCGAGCCGATCGCAAAGGTGAAGGCGGTCGCGGCCAAGGCGGATTTGCGCCTCGTCGGCATCGGCCAGATGGATCAGAAGGCGCAGGTCCATGTCGACGGCTTCGTCACCCGCGACGAACTGTTCGAGATGATGCGGCAAGGGGCGATTGGCGAGATCACCGGCTGGGCCTACGATTCCAAGGGCCGTCTGCTGAAGGCCGGAACCAACAGGCGCCTGACCAGCATCCCGCCGGAGGTCCCGGCGAAGACCACGACGATCGGCGCAGCGGTCGGTGCGGCCAAGGTGCCGGCGATCGCGGCGGCTTTGAATG
This sequence comes from Bradyrhizobium sp. WSM4874, assembly GCF_055811835.1. NCBI lineage: Bacteria > Pseudomonadati > Pseudomonadota > Alphaproteobacteria > Hyphomicrobiales > Nitrobacteraceae > Bradyrhizobium > Bradyrhizobium sp. WSM4874. The sequence continues at coordinate 108,843 of NZ_JBVVPR010000003.1, read as the reverse complement.
GACGGTTGATCAACGGGCTGATCACGGACGAGGCGACCGCGAGGGCGATTCTGGAGCGCTGAGGCGGTTTGTCGTTTCTGCGCGGGTGCGAGGCAGGGATTTCGCCGGCCCCGCCGCAGTCATCGTCCGCGAAGGCGGACGATCCAGTACGCCGCAGCGCCGCTTGAGGCAAACCCACAGACGGCACGGAGTACTGGATGCCCCGCCTTCGCGGGGGCATGACGGGGAGGGCGATGCACCAGCTCCCCGCATCGCAGCACTCACAAGTTGCCGAAACGCCCGCGCGCCTGCTTGACAATGGCCCGCCCTCAGTCGAACATACGCCCAACGCGTGGGCATATGCTCAAAAGCGCGATCCTAGGGAGGTCATCGTGAAACACGTCCTCGGCGCCGTCTGCGGCGCGTCTTGCCTGTTGCTGGCCGTCCCCGCGATGGCCGAAACGACCCTGACGATCGCCACCGTGAACAACGGCGACATGATCCGCATGCAGGGGCTGACGGCCGAATTCACCAAGAAGAACCCCGATATATCGGTCAAATGGGTGACGCTTGAGGAGAATGTGCTGCGCCAGCGCGTCACCACCGACATCGCTACCAAGGGCGGCCAGTTCGACGTCCTCACCATCGGCACCTATGAGGTGCCGATCTGGGCCAAGAAGGGCTGGCTGGTGCCGCTCGCCAATCTCGGCGCCGACTACGACGTCGCCGACCTCCTGCCCAAGATCAAGGATGCGGTCTCCGTTGACGGCAAGCTCTACGCCGCGCCGTTCTACGGCGAGAGCTCCATGGTGATGTACCGCACCGACCTGTTCGACAAGGCCGGCCTCAAGATGCCGGAAAAGCCGACCTGGGATTTCGTCGTCGACGCCGCCAAGAAGCTCACCGACAAGAGCGCCGGCGTCTACGGCATCTGCCTGCGCGGCAAGGCCGGCTGGGGCGAGAACATGGCGTTCCTCTCCGCCATGGCCAACTCCTATGGCGCACGCTGGTTCGACGAGAAGTGGCAGCCGCAGTTCAACACGCCGGAATGGAAGGCGACGCTCACGACCTATGTCGACCTGATGAAGCAGGCCGGACCTCCGGGTGCGAGCTCGAACGGCTTCAACGAGAACCTCGCACTGTTCAATGCCGGCAAGTGCGCGATGTGGATCGATGCCACCGTCGCGGCGTCCTTCGTCACCAATCCGAAGGACTCCAAGGTCGCCGACAAGGTCGGCTTCGCGCTGGCGCCCAACACCGGGCTCGGCAAAAACGCCAACTGGCTGTGGGCCTGGAATCTCGCGATCCCCGCCGGCTCCAAGAAGACGGAGGCGGCCGAGAAGTTCATCGCATGGGCAACGAGCAAGGACTACACCAAGACCGTCGCCGCGAAGGAGGGTTGGGCCAACGTGCCGCCGGGCACCCGAACCTCGCTCTACCAGAACCCTGAATATCTGAAGGTCGCCCCGTTTGCGAAGCTGACGCTGGCCTCGATCGATGCCGCCGATCCGAACAAGCCGACGGTGAAGCCGGTGCCCTACGTCGGCGTGCAATATGCGGCGATCCCCGAATTCCAGGGCATCGGCACGCAGGTGGGCCAGCAGTTCTCGGCCGCGCTTGCGGGATCGATGACGGTCGATGCCGCGCTCACCGCGGCGCAATCTTCAACCGAGCGCGAGATGAAGCGCGCGGGTTACATCAAGTGAACGCGAGCTCCCCCTCCTGAGTTCGGACTTGCGGCCATCCACCGCTCCAGATGGATGGCCGCCTTCTTCCCGCAAGCGGACAAGTCAAGAATGGCAACCCGGCAGACGCAGCTTCTCGCACGGACGCTCCTGACGCCGGCCGTCGGACTGCTGTTCATCTGGATGATCGTCCCGCTCGCGCTGACGCTCTATTTCTCGACGCTGCATTACAGTCTGCTGGATCCCGGCTCGGAAGCGTTCGTTGGGCTGGAAAATTTCCGCTACTTCCTCACCGATCCCGCGTTCCTCGCGTCGCTCCAGAATACGCTGGTGCTGGTCGGCTCGGTGCTGGCCCTGACCGTCCTGCTCGGAATTCCGCTGGCGCTGTTGCTCGACCAGCCCGTGATCGGCCTCAACATCGTGCGGCTGATGGTGATCGCGCCGTTCTTCGTCATGCCGACAGTGAGCGCGCTGGTCTGGAAGAACCTGTTGATGCATCCGGTGTCCGGGCTGTTTGCCTGGATCGCGTCGGTGTTCGGGTTGACGCCGATCGACTGGTTCACCGACGCGCCGCTGCTCGCCGTGATCCTGATCGTGTCCTGGCAATGGCTGCCGTTTGCGACGTTGATTTTGCTCACTGCGATGCAGTCGCTCGATGAGGAGCAAAAGGAAGCCGCCGAAATGGACGGCGCCAGCGCGGTCTCGACCTTTATCTACATCACGCTGCCGCACCTCGCGCGCCCCATCACGGTGGTGATCCTGATCGAGACGATCTTTCTGCTCACCGTCTTCGCCGAAATCTACGTTACCACGGGCGGCGGCCCGGGACTGTCGACCACCAACATCGCCTTCCTGATCTATTCGCAGGCACTGATCCAGTACGATGTCGGCACCGCCTCGGCCGGCGGCCTCGTCGCTGTCGTGATCGCCAACATCGTAGCCTTCTTCCTGGTCCGCATCGTCGGCCGCAACCTGGAGGCATGAGACATGGCGCGGATGGCGACGAGGCAGCGGGTAGTGGTCTCGACGATCGGGGCGTGGTTCTTCGGCTTCCTGATCTTCTTCCCGATCCTCTGGATGGTGCTGGCGAGTTTCAAGACCGAACTTGAGGCCTTCGCGATTCCACCGTCCCTCCTGTTCTTCCACTGGACCACCGAGAACTACGCAACGGTGCAGGAGCGTAGTGACTATTTCCACCACGCGCTGAACTCGATCATCATCGCCGGCGGTTCGACGCTCATTGCGCTTTTGATCGCCATTCCCGCAGCCTGGTCGATGGCGTTCTCGCCGACCAAGCGCACCAAGGACATTCTGCTCTGGATGCTCTCGACCAAGATGATGCCGCCGGTCGGCGTGCTGGTGCCGATCTACTTGATCTACAAGTCCTTCGGCCTGCTCGATTCCCGCATCGGCCTCGTCTTCATCCTGTGCCTCGGCAATTTGCCGATCGTGATCTGGATGCTCTTCACCTATTTCAAGGAGATCCCGCGCGACATCCTGGAAGCCGCGCGCATGGACGGCGCCACCATCGGCCGCGAGCTGGTCTATGTGCTGACGCCGATGGCGATCCCGGGCCTAGCGTCGACCATGCTGCTGAACCTGATCCTGGCCTGGAACGAGGCGTTCTGGACGCTCAATCTGTCGACCTCGAACGCTGCGCCGCTCACGACGTTCATCGCATCCTATTCGAGCCCGGAAGGGCTGTTCTGGGCAAAGCTGTCGGCGGCTTCCACGTTGGCGATCGCGCCTATTCTCGTCCTCGGTTGGTTCAGCCAGAAGCAGCTCGTCCGCGGGCTCACCTTTGGCGCGGTAAAGTAGGAAGGGCTGCCGGATCATGGGTCAGATCACACTTCAGGACGTGCAGAAATCCTTCGGCCCCGTGCACATCATCAAGGGCGCGGACCTGGAGATTTCCGACGGGTCGTTCGTGGTGTTCGTGGGGCCATCGGGCTGCGGCAAGACCACGCTGTTGCGGCTGATCGCGGGGCTCGAGGACGTCTCCGGCGGCAAGATCCTGATCGACGGCAGGAACGTTATCGACACGCCGCCGGCCAAGCGCGGGCTCTCGATGGTGTTCCAGTCCTACGCGCTCTATCCGCATATGAGCGTGCGCGGCAACATCGGTTTCGGCCTGAAGATGGCGGGACTGGCCAAGGACGAGATCAACCGCAAGGTCGAGGCGGCCGCTGCGACGCTGAACCTCACGCCCTATCTCGACCGCAAGCCGCGCGAATTGTCCGGCGGCCAGCGCCAGCGCGTCGCGATCGGCCGTGCCATCGTCCGCGAGCCCAAGGCGTTTCTGTTCGACGAGCCACTCTCCAACCTCGACGCGGCGCTGCGCGTGCAGATGCGGATCGAGGTGACGCGGCTCCAGAAGCAGCTCGGCACCACCGCGATCTATGTCACCCACGACCAGGTGGAGGCTATGACCATGGCCGACAAGATCGTGGTGCTCAACGGCGGCAAGATCGAGCAATACGGCTCGCCGCTGGATCTCTACGAGAAGCCGGCCAACCTGTTCGTCGCCGGCTTCATCGGCTCGCCCAAGATGAATTTCGTGACCGGCGAGCACGCCTTGCAGAAGGGCGCGGCAACGATTGGCGTACGGCCGGAGCATCTCAAGATCGAACGCGACGGCTCCGGCGGTTGGCAGGGAACGATCGCAGTGGCCGAGCATCTCGGCAGCGACACCTTCCTCTATGTCGATGCCGGTCCGCTCGGCATGCTGACGGCGCGCTACATCGGTGAATTGAGCCTGCACGCCGGCGACCATGTATCGCTGGTGCCGGAGCCCGCGCGCATCCATCGCTTCGACGCAAGCGGCAACGCCATTAAGGCCTGACAAGAAACGGCAAGAAACGACAAGAATCGGAAACAGCAACATGTACCTGGAAAAATTCAAACTGAACGGCAAGACCGCGTTCATAACCGGCGGCGGGCAAGGCATCGGGCTCGCCTGCGCCGAAGCGCTGGCTGAAGCCGGCGCCAGGGTCGTCATCGGCGATCGCGACAGCAAGGTCGCCGACAGTGCGAAAGCCAGCCTGAAGGCGAAGGGCTTCGACGCCGAGACGGCGATCATGGACGTCACCGACACCAAGCGCGTGGCGGAGGTCGCGAACGACCTCGTCGCGCGCCACGGCAAGGTCGACATCCTCGTCAACAACGCCGGCATTGCGCGCAGCGAGACGCCGGCGGAGACCGTGACCGACGAGCACTGGCTCAACGTCATCGACGTCAATCTCAACGGCACATTCTGGTGCTGCCGCGAGTTCGGCAAGCACATGCTGAAAGCGAAGAGCGGCGCCATCGTCAATGTCGGCTCGATGTCCGGCTTCATCGTCAACAAGCCGCAGGAGCAGTGCTTCTACAATGCCTCCAAGGCCGGCGTGCACCATCTCACGAAATCGCTCGCCGCCGAATGGGGCGCGCGCGGCGTCCGCGTCAACGCGGTGGCGCCGACCTATATCGAGACGCCGCTCAACGCCTTCGTGAAGAGCAATCCGAGAATGTACGACGCCTGGATCGGTGGAACCCCGATGGCGCGGATGGGGCAGGTCGAGGAGATCGCCTCCGTGGTGTTGTTCCTCTCGTCCGAGGCCGCGAGCCTGATGACCGGCAGTATCGTGGTGGTGGATGGCGGCTACACTTGCTGGTAGGCTTGCGTCAAAACTGACGAGAGCTTCCGGGGGCGACAATGCCGCGAGCGTATATCGGCGTCGATGTAGGGACCACGAGCACGCGGGCCGGGGTGTTCGACGAAGCCGGCACCTTGCTGGCGATCGCACGGCATCCGATCAGGATGTGGCATGAGGCCGGTGACATCGTCGAGCAGTCGTCCCAGGATATCTGGGACGCTTGCACGGCGTCGGTGCGGGCCGCGATGGCGGAAGCTGCAATCGCGCCCGATAGCGTCGGCGGTATCGGTTTCGACGCCACTTGCTCTCTCGTGGTGCTCGACCGGCAAGGCGAGCCGCTCACCGTCAGCGCTTCCGGCGACCGGCAGCGCAACGTCATCGTCTGGATGGATCACCGCGCCACGGCCGAGGCGCGGCTGATCAACGAGACCGGTGACGCCGTGCTGCGTTATGTTGGCGGCTCGATCTCGCCCGAGATGGAGATGCCGAAACTGCTGTGGTTGAAGCGGCATCTGCGCGCGAGCTTCGACGCTGCAGGACACTTCTTCGATCTCGCGGATTATCTGACCTGGCGAGCCACCCGCTCGTTGCAGCGCTCGACCTGCACGGTCACCTGCAAATGGAACTACCTCGCGCATGACGGCGGTGGGTGGAGCGCGCCATTCTTCAAGCGCATCGGCCTGTCGGACTTCGTCAACGAGAAATACGCCCGCATCGGCACCGAGATCGTCGCGCCCGGCACGCGGCTCGGCGCCGGTCTTACCAGTGCGGCCGCTGCCGATCTTGGCTTGTCGCCGGGCACGCCGGTCGGAGCGTCCCTCATCGATGCCCATGCCGGCGGCATCGGCGCAATCGGCGGCCGCGATGAATCGGACGGCGCGACAGATGTTTCCGACCGCCTTGCCTACATCATGGGAACGTCGGCCTGCATCATGGCGACGACGAAACAACCGTGCTTTGTGCCGGGCGTGTGGGGTCCGTACTACTCCGGCATGGTGCCAAATTTCTGGCTCAACGAGGGCGGGCAGTCGGCTGCGGGCGCTGCGATCGACCATCTTCTCAAGTCGCATCCCGGCCACGCCGAAGCGAGCGCGGCCGCGCGCAACGAGGGCCTCGACCTTATCGAGTTTCTCGAGCGCCGCATCCTCGCACGCGCAGGCGGCGCCAGCCGTGTCGCGCTGCTGGCCCGCGACGTCCATGTGCTGCCCGAGTTCATTGGCAACCGCTCGCCCTACGCCGATCCTGACACGCGCGCGGTGATCGCGGGCCTCGATCTCGACACCGACATCGCCTCGATGGAACGGCTGTTCGTCGCCGGTCTGTGCGGGCTCGCCTATGGGCTTGCCGAGGTGATCGAGGCCTTTGCCGCGCATGGCGTCCACTCCAGCATCATGATCATGGGCGGCGGCGCCAGCCGCAGTCCGCTGGTGCGGCAGATCATGGCGGACACCACCGGCCTCACGGTCGCGCTGCCGCAGACGAAAGAACCTGTGCTGCTGGGCGCCGCGATGCTCGGCGCAGTCGCCGGCGGCGCCTATGCCTCGATCGGCGAAACCATGGCAAAGATGTCGGCGCTGGGACGGAAGAGCGAGCCGACCATGCCCGACATAGCCGCCTTTCACGCCCGCAAGCGCGAGGTCTACAAGTTGCTGCGCGAGGTCGATCGCGGCAGCCGTGCCGCGATGCGCGACGTCGCGAGAGGTTGAGACGGATGTTGATTTCCTGCGGCGATGCGCTGATCGATTTCGTCCCGACGCGAAACACCGACGGACGCGAAGCCGTCATGCCGGTGGTCGGGGGCTCCTGCCTGAACGTTGCAATCGGCATGGCGCGGCTCGGCGCGCCGACCGGCTTTGTCGGCGGCATCTCGACGGACATGTTCGGGCGCATGATCGCCGACCACGCCGCTGCATCCAATGTCGAGCTCGCCCTCGCCACAAACAGCGATCACCAGACCACGCTTGCCTTCGTTCGCATCGTCGCCGGCGAGTCGCATTATGCTTTCTACGATGCCGAGACCGCCACGCGGAACTGGACCTACCGGCGCGGCTCCATTGCGTTCGATACGGTTGAAGCCCTCCATGTCGGCTCGACCACACTCGTTAACGACCAAGGCGCGACCGAGACCAAGGCCCTGATCGCGGACGCACGGGCGTCCTCGACAATCTCCTTTGATCCGAACTGCCGGCCCAACCTCGTGAAGGACAAGCCGGCTTATCGCGCGCGCATGACGGAGTTTGCCGGCTGTGCCGATCTCATCAAGATGTCGGACGTCGATTTTGCCTATCTGTTCGGCGACGAGCCGTATCGCCAGCGAGCGAGCACGCTGCTCGCACGGGGCGCGAGCCTCGTCGTCATCTCCCGTGGCAACAACGGCGCGATCGCGTGGCATGCGGGGGCAGGGCAGATCGAGGTCGCCGCCCCCAAGGTCGTGGTCGCCGACACCATCGGCGCGGGTGACAGTTTTCAGGCGGCGTTGTTGTTCGCCCTGCACAAGCAGGGACGGCTCGCCCGACAGCAACTGAAGGATATCGGCGCGGACGAGCTTCGCCGTGCACTGTCCTTTGCCGCCAATTGCGCCGGGCTAACCTGCACCCGTCCGGGCGCCGATCCGCCCTGGAGTCACGAGATCAGTTGGAGCTCGTAGGCCGCCTCACAGCCGCGCGACCGCCTTCTCGGCGCATTTCAGGAAGGTTCGGATCAGCGGACTCTGGGCGTCCCGCCGCCAACAGACCGCGATATCGATGGAGTCGGTGGCGTCCCGCAGCGGCCGGAACACGACCCCGCGCGGCGCCCCGAGCTGCGCGCAGGCGGGCAGGATGGCGAGGCCTTCACCGGCGAGAACCAGGCTCATCGCCGAATGCACCGTCTCCACCCGGCTCGCAATCGGCATTACGATCTGGTGCCGCCGCAGCAGGGCCGCGACCGCGGAGGAGGAGGGGTCCCGCTCCGGCGGCGGCAGCGCGATCAGCGGACGGCCCTGGAGTCGTATCATTGGCACCGCGCTCAGGCGCGCAAGCGGCGAACGGTTTGGCACCGCCAGCATGAACGGCTGCGCGCCGATCCGGGTCACCTGGATCTCGGGATGGTGGATCGCCGGCATGCACAACGCGACCGTGACGCTGCGATCGAGCAGCCGGGCCTCGCGCGTCGAGGCACTGAGCTCGGCGAAATCGAGATCGACGCCGGGAATGGATCGCCGCAGTTCGGGGATGAGGCGCGGCAGCATCGCGTTCGCCAGCACGAACATGTAACCGACGGACAGCCGACCACGGCTGCCGGCCGCGACCGCGCGTGCGGCTTCGATGCCGTCCGCCGCCAGCGCCAGCGCCTCGCCGGCGCGCGCCAGCAGTGCCTGGCCCGCGTCGGTCAAATCCATGCCGCGCGTGCCGCGGCGGAACAGCGGTGCACCGACCTCGGCCTCCAGCTTGCGGATCTGGACCGAGAGCGGCGGCTGCGCCATCCGCAGCCGCTCGGCAGCCTTGCCGACACTGCGCGCCTCGGCGACGGCGACGAAATAGCGGAGCCGGCGAAGATCCATTGGCATACCGAAAACGTATGGGTTGGTGTTCAAAATCGTATTGGCGGCGAGTTAACAAAACTGTCATCCTGGCTGTCAATGCTATCGGCCACCGGCGGCCGGCTTCGGAGCGATGTGACGATGAACGGCGATCCTTGCCAGCTATCCGCAACCGTGCTGCGCGGCCTCATCGCGACAAAGCAGATATCGCCCGTCGAGCTCACCCGCGCGGTGCTCGCCCGTGCCGAGGCGCTCCAGCCCGAGCTGAACTGCTTCATCACGATCTGCGGCGACGAGGCGCTTGCGGCTGCGCGCGAGGCCGAGCGCAAGGTGATGGCCGGCGAGCCGCTCGGCCTGCTGCACGGCATTCCCGTCACCGTCAAGGACATCGTCAACACCAAGGGCGTCAAGACCACCTTCGGTGCCGTTCCCTACAAGGACAACGTGCCGGCCGAGGACGCCGTCGCGGTCGCGCGGCTCCGCGCGCAAGGCGCGATCCTGATCGGCAAGACCACGACGCCCGAATTCGGCAGCAAGTGCCTGACCGACTCGCCGCTGTTCGGCCGCACCCGCAATGCGTGGAGCGCCGAGCGCTCCTCCGGCGGCTCCAGCGGCGGCGCAGCGGTGGCGGTGGCGAGCGGCATCGCGCCGCTTGCGATCGCGACCGATGGCGGCGGCTCGACGCGGATTCCCGCCGCCTGCAACGGCGTGGTCGGGCTGAAGCAGAGCAACGGCGTCATCCCACACAGCCAGGCGCTGGACGCGTTCGGCAACCAGACCTATGTCACGCCGATGACTCGGACCGTCGCCGACACCGCGCTGATGATGCAGGCGATGGCCGGCGAGGATTCCTGCGATCCCTGGTCGATCGGCATTCCCGTGACCGACTTCGTCGGCACGGCCACTCCGCGCGGCGATCTGCGCGGGCAGAAAATCCTGTACTGCCTCTCGCCGCCCGGACGCCCCGTCTCTGCCGATGTCGAGGCCGGCTTCAAGGCGAGCCTCGATCGGCTCGCGGGCCTGGGTGCCGAGCTCGAGGAGTTTTCGGGCGAGGGGTTCGACATCGAGCCGATCTGGCGCGCCATCAATCACACGGTCTGGCGGACGCGCTTTGCAAAACTCGCAGCCGAGCATGGGGACGCGCTGAGCGAGGCCTTCCTCAAGCAGCTTGCGCTTGCCACCGACGTCAGCGGCGTCGCCTATCAAGAGGCGATGTTCGCGCGCACGGCGCTGTTCCGCCGGGTGCAATCCCTGCTTGCGCGCGGGCATCTGCTGGCGATGCCGACCATCACCCGCACCGCGCTGCACATCGATCAGGACCTGTTCGGCACCATCGAGATCGACGGCAAGCACTTTGACAGCGTCCGGCCGCACTGGTTCCCCTGGACCATGCCGTTCAACATGACCGGACACCCCGCGATCAGTCTGCCCTGCGGCTTCGGCCGCGATGGCCTGCCGATCGGATTGCAACTCGTGGGCCGCTTCCGCGCCGATGCGGACTTGCTGCGCGTGAGCGCGCTGTTCGAGGCGTCGCAAGGCCTTCTGTCCCGTTGGCCGAATTGATGGGCATGCAGCAAAGCACTTGCCTCCGGCCCTCGGACATGTTGATCGTGCCGCGGATGCCCCCTGAATCCGAACGCCCATGAGCGTATTTGTCCCCATGCGGCATGACGCCCGCATCCCCCTCGGTGTCGTCCTGGCGAAAGCCAGGACCCATACCGCGGAATTGATCGGTGACGGGCAGTGCCAGTACCGAAGGACGAGTCTTCGCCAAACTGCTGCTTGGGGTTATGGGTCCTGGCCTTCGCCAGGACGACGTCGGAGCTCGTGAACGCATGAGCGTATTTGTCCTCCGACGTGTGCTGACCTTGCTAGCGACGCTGGTCGGCGCATCCGTGATCATCTTCCTGGTACTGGATGCTCTTCCGGGTAACGCCGCGCAGATGCTGATGGGCGCTGACGCGTCGCCGGACGCGGTGCGTGCGCTCACCGTCAAGCTCGGGCTCGATCAGCCGCTGGCGGTTCGCTATTTGCAATGGATCAAGGGGCTGCTCGTCGGCGATCTCGGCAACTCCTATGTCTACGGCACCCCGGTTGCCGCCTTGATCGCGGAGCGGCTGGTGCTGACCATTCCGCTCGCGATGATGTCCATGTTGATCACGGTGACGCTGGCGCTGTCGGCCGGCATCTACACCGCCGCCAACCACAACAAGCTCGGCGACGTCGGCGTGATGTCGCTGACGCAGGTGGGCATCGCGCTGCCGAATTTCTGGTTCGCGATCCTGCTGGTGCTGTTGTTCTCGGTGCGGCTGCAATGGCTGTCCGCGGGCGGCTTTCCCGGTTGGGAGGACGGCATCTGGCCCGGCATCAAGTCGCTGCTGCTGCCGGCGATCTCGCTCGCGGTGGTGCAGGCCGCGATCCTCGCGCGCGTCACGCGTTCCGCGGTGCTGGAAGTGCTGCGTGAAGACTTCGTCCGCACGGCGCGCGCAAAAGGCCTCGGCAAGCGCGAGGTGCTGTGGAGCCACGTGCTGCGCAACGCCATGATCCCCGTGATGACCGTGATGGGCCTGCAATTCGCCAATCTGCTGGCCGGCACCATCGTGATCGAGAACGTGTTCTATCTGCCCGGCCTAGGCCGGCTAATCTTCCAGTCGATCGCCAACCGCGACCTCATCGTGGTGCGCAATTGCGTGATGCTGCTCGCGACCATGGTGGTCATCGTCAATTTCGTGGTCGACGTGCTCTATGCCTTCGTCGATCCCCGCATCAAGGTCCACGATCTGTGAGTGATCCGCTCGTCACCCTCGTCGATGCGCCGGCATTAGCGCGCCCTCTGCCGGCCCGGACCTTCTGGCGCCGCGCACTGCGTCATCGCAGCTTTGTGCTCGGCGGCGCGCTGAGCCTGCTGGTGCTCGCCTCTGCGCTGCTGTCGCTGGTGTGGACGCCCTGGTCGCCCTATGAGATCGACATCGCCTCAAAGCTCCGGCCGCCCTCGGCCGCGCACTGGCTCGGCACCGACGTCTTCGGCCGCGACATCGTCTCGCTGCTGCTCGCCGGCGCCCGCTCCACCATCATGGTCGGCATCATCGCGGTCAGCATCGGCCTCACCTTCGGCGTCTGTCTCGGCCTGATCGCGTCGGCCAGGCGCGGTTGGACCGAAGAGATCATCATGCGCTTCTCCGATTTCACCTTCGCCTTTCCGGCCGTGCTCTCCGCCATCATGCTCGCCGCAGTCGTGGGGCCGGGCATGGTGACCTCGATCGTCGCCATCGGCATCTTCCAGATCCCGACGCTGATCCGGCTGACGCGCGGCTCGGCCAACGCGATCTGGGCGCGCGAATTCGTGCTGGCCGCGCGCGCGGCGGGGAAGGGCAAGTCTCGCATCACCATCGAGCACGTGCTGCCCAACATCCTCTCGATCCTGATCGTGCAGGCGACCATCCAGTTCGCGCTTGCGATTCTAGCCGAAGCCGCCTTGTCCTATCTCGGTCTCGGCACGCAGCCGCCGCAGCCGTCCTGGGGGCGGATGCTGAACGACGCGCAGACACTGCTGTTCCAGTCGCCGATGCTTGCGGTCTATCCGGGTGCTGCGATTGCAATCGCGGTGCTCGGCCTCAATCTGCTCGGCGACGGACTACGCGATCTGCTCGACCCTCGACTTGCGCGGGAGCGATGAGGATGGGCGAGCGCTCGACCATGCCGCTGATCGAGGTCGACAATCTCGGCGTGCGCCTCAATACCAGCCGCGGGCCTGCACAGGCGGTGCGCGGCGTCAGCTTTGCCCTGAAGCGCGGCGAGACGCTCGGGCTCGTCGGCGAATCCGGCTGCGGCAAGTCGGTGACGGCGTTGTCGCTGATGGGACTGCTGCCGGACAGCGCGGTCGTCACCGGCAGCATCAAGCTGGACGGCGGCGAACTCGCTGGTTTGTCGGACGCGGAATATTGTCGGTTGCGCGGCAATCGCATCAGCATGATCTTCCAGGAGCCGATGACCGCGCTCAACCCGATGCACACGATCGGCCACCAGGTCGCCGAGCCGCTGCGGCGTCACAGGAAATACTCGGCATCGCAGGCGCGGCGAGAAGCGATCGCCTTGCTCGACCGCGTCGGGCTGCCTGATCCGGCGCGCCGCGTCGATGCCTATCCGCACCAGTTTTCCGGCGGCCAGCGTCAGCGCGTCACGATCGCGATGGCGCTCGCCTGCGAGCCCGACCTGCTGATCGCGGACGAGCCGACCACGGCGCTCGACGTCACCATTCAGGGCCAGATCCTAGACCTCATCGCCGATCTCGTCGAAGAGCGCGGCATGTCGATGATCCTGATCTCGCACGATCTCGGCGTCATCGCCGAGAACGTGCAACGCATGATGGTGATGTACGGCGGCACGATCATCGAGAGCGGGCCGACCGACGAAGTGTTCCGCCGGATGGGACATCCCTACACGCAGGGCCTGTTCCGCGCCCGGCCGAAGCTCGGCGCGCGCAAGGGGACGCGGCTGACGACGATATCGGGCACGGTCCCGGAGCTCGCCGATCTGCCTTTCGGTTGCACCTTCGCCGACCGGTGTCCGCTCGTGATCGAGCATTGCCGGGCCGCGCTTCCACCGATGGTGGACGTTGGACCCGGCCACTTGGTGCGCTGCATCCGGACCGACGTCTCCATGGCCGAACGCGTCGGAGCGCTGACCGTATGACCACGGCGCCTCTTCTCGACGTGAAGGATCTCGAGCAGCGCTACACGCTGCCGCGTGAAAGCGTGTTCCGCCCGCCGGGGCAGGTGCGCGCGCTCAATGGTGTCAGCGTGCGGGTCGACGCCGGCAAGAGCCTCGGCATCGTCGGCGAGTCCGGCTCGGGCAAATCGACTTTCGCGCGGGTGGTGATGGCGCTGGAGCGGCCGACATCGGGGCAGGTCGCGCTGCTCGGCCGCGACCTCAACCGCATCTCTGCGGACGAGCTGCGCCGCGCGCGCCGCGATTTCCAGATGGTGTTCCAGGATCCCTACGGATCGCTCGACCCGCGCCAGACCATCGCGCGCATCGTCGCTGAGCCGCTGACCGTGTTGGAGGGGATTGATCGCACGACGCTTCGTGCCCGCGTCTCCGCGGTGCTGCAGCAGGTGGGCCTGCGTAGTGCCGACATGGAGAAATATCCGCACGAGTTCTCTGGCGGCCAGCGCCAGCGCATCGCCATCGCACGCGCGCTGATCACCCAGCCGAAGCTGATCGTCGCCGACGAGCCGGTCTCCGCGCTCGACGTCTCCGTGCAGGCGCAGGTGCTCAACCTGATGCAAGACCTCCAGGAGCAGTTCGGCCTCAGCTACGTCCTGATCAGCCACGACCTCGCCGTCGTCGACTATCTCTGCGACGAGGTCGCGGTGATGTATCTCGGCCGCATCGTCGAGCAGGGCCGTCCCGAGGATTTGTTCGAGCGCTGCGCCCATCCCTACACGCGAGCGCTGCTGGATGCCGTGCCGCGGGTGCGCGCCGCCGGCGGCCGGCGCCGGCGCGGGGCCCAGGCAATCGCCTCGCAATCGGCGGCCGCGACCGGGTGTCCCTATGTCTCGCGGTGCGCGCTCGCCGACCAGCATTGCCGCGAGGTTCTGCCTGAGCTACGCAAGCTGGGCGAGACGCATCTGGCCGCCTGCCACAAGGCGGAAGCCGTGATGGCGTTGCCGCAATTGCCCGTGGAAGGTTAGCGTCCTAGGCGGGATTGGCGTAGGCTGGGATGAGAGAAGGCCGGGGAGTTAAGCATGTTCAGGAAACTATCGATCGTCGCATTCGCCGCCGCGCTTGCCGTGGCTCCGTTGCCGGTGCTGGCGCAGTCCAAGAAGGACAGCGTCGTCATGGCGATGGCGCTGGAGCCGCCGGGGCTCGATCCCACAAACGCCGCCGCCGCCGCGATCGCCGAGGTCACGCTCTACAACATCTATGAGACCCTGACCAAGATCAACGAGGACGGCACCACTTCGCCGCTGCTCGCCGAGAGCTGGACGGCCTCGCCCGATCTGAAGACCTATACGTTCAAGCTGCGCAAGGGCGTCAAATTCCACAATGGCGAGCCGTTCGACTCCGCCGCCGTGAAGTTCTCGTTCGAGCGCAATGCTGTCGCCACCAGCACCAACAAAGACAAGAGCCTGTTCCAGAGTTTCGAGAAGGTCGACGCGCCCGATGCCGACACGGTCGTGATCAGCCTGAAACATTCGGAGCCGAACTTACCGTTCCTGCTGGGGCAGGCCAGCGGCTCGATCGTCGAGCCGAAGAGCGCGCCGACGAACATCACGCAGCCGGTTGGGACCGGGCCCTATCAGCTGGGCGCCTGGGCCAAGGGCTCCTCGATGACCCTGACCAAATGGGCCGACTACCGCAACGCAGCCGCGATCAAGCTCTCGAAGGTGACGATCCGCTTCATCTCCGATCCGTCCGCGCAGACAGCGGCGCTGCTGTCGGGCGATGTCGACGCGTTTCCCCGCGTCTCGGCCCAGCGCACCATCGCTCAGTTCAAGGCCGATCCGCGCTTCAACGTTATGGTCGGCGGCTCCAGGGCGAAGACCATCGTCGGCATCAACCATCGCAAGAAGCCGCTCGACGATGTTCGCGTGCGCCGTGCGATCCTCGCTGCGATCGATCGCAAGGCGATGATCGACGGCGCGGTCGATGGTTTCGGCACGCCGATCGGCAGCTTCTACGTGCCGAGCGCGTTCGGTTATGTCGACACGACCGGCATCAACCCGTTCGACCCCGAGAAGGCAAAGAAACTGCTCGCCGAGGCCGGCATCACCACGCCGCTCGAACTCTCGCTGAAGCTGCCGCCGCCGTCCTATGCGCGGCAGGGCGGCGAGATTCTCGCAGCCCAACTCGCCAAGGTCGGCATCATCGCCAAGATCGAGAACGTCGAATGGGCGCAATGGCTGTCGCAGGTATTCGCCGGCAATGGTCCACACAATTTCGACCTCACCATCGTCAGCCATGTCGAGCCGTTCGATCTCGTCAAGATCACCGAGCCGGACTACTATCTTGGCTACAACAACGAAGCGTTCAACGCGCTCTACAAGCAGATCGTGTCGACGCCGGATGAAGCTGCCCGTGCCAAGCTTCTCGGCGACGCCCAGCGCATGCTGGCAACCGATGCGGTCTCGGGCTATTTGTACCAGCCGCAGCTGATCACCATCACCAACAAGAAGCTGAAGGGCGTCTGGAAGGACGTGCCCCAGTACGAGAACGACTTCTCGACGTGGGCGTGGGAGTAGGGTCGCGGAGGTCGATTGAGTGATTTCGGTGACGATCTCTCCCAACGGAAGAGATCGTCACGAGACCGGTCCAAACAAAAACCTGAAAAACAACCCCATGCACAGTAGCCGGGGATAGTCATTTCAATGACTTGCGCGTCACGCAATTGAATGGTTTGCGTTGCGCGATGCCGTTGACCCGTCGGGCAAAACACTGGCATGATGGCCTCATCGAAGGAGGCGCGCCCGCTTGGTTTGATTGCGCCGGCCCGATGCTCCCCGACTTTGAACGTTCGGAACCCTGATGCGTTAGTTCGGCGCAGGATGGCCGCAGGCCGTGCGATCCGGCGCGAGGGTATGCGGAGTTCGGTTCTTGCTTAAACTGTACAGGTGGCCATCCGACGACTGGCAAAAGATCGGCGCGGAAATGCCGTCCGAGATCATCTGGGCGGATCTTTTGGACGCGACCGCAGAAGAAAAGCAGTTCGTCGAACGATTGCTCGGGATCCGCGTTCCGTCCGAGGATTCGCTCAGCGAGATCGAAGCGTCGAGCCGCCTGATCGTCGACAACGGCACGCTCTATCTCAGCTCGCCGGCGGTCCGGCTCAACGAGGACGACGAGGCCGAGATCACGCCGGTGGGATTCGTCATCGGCCCGCGCGTGCTGGTGACGGTACGCTTCGCGCAGCTGCCGATCTTCGACGACATCGGCAAGCGTATCGGTTCCGATGACAGCCTGGAGAACGGCATGTGCGTGTTCACCAGTCTGGTCGAGGCCATGGTCGACCGTGGGGCCGATGTTCTTGAGCATCTCGGCGCGAAGGTCGACAGGCTCTCGCGGGGCGTCTTCAAAGGCGGGCTCGTCCGCACCCAGCGGCCGGTCCGCTCCAGCCGGCGGATGCGCGAGGCGCTGGAGAACATCGGAGAGTTGGCTGATCGGCTCGCCAAGGCGCGCGATGTCCTGCTTGGTGTCGGCCGCGTCGCCTCGTTTGCCGGCGATGTCGGGAGTGAATGGATCACGGCCGCGTCGAAGAAGCGCCTCGAGGCCGTCTCGAAGGATGTCGCTTCGCTCGGCGACTACGAGACGCGATTGTCGGACAAGATCCAGCTTTTGCTCGATGCCGTGCTCGGCTTCATCAACATCCAGCAGAACGAGCTGTTCAAGATCCTGACAATCGTTTCGGTCGTCGGCGTACCGCCCACGATCATGGTCGGCATCTGGGGCATGAACTTCAAGCACATGCCGGAGCTGGACTGGACGTTCGGCTATCCGCTGGCGTGGCTCGCCATCATTGCCAGCGGCGTGCTGCCGCTGATCTGGTTCAAGCGCCGCGGCTGGTTCGAGTAAAGCCGCGGCGCACCGCTCGAAGACGATGCGCCGCTTTTCGGGATCAGGCGACTTCGGCGGCGAATTTGCCGACCCAGTCGCGGGCGAGCGTCAAATCGGCTTGCGACAATTGATGGCCCGCCGGCAAAACCTTGTGTTCGACCCGGGCTCCGGCTTCCGACAACAGCGAGGCAAGCTTCCCCGAATTGCTCGCCGGAACGATCGGATCAGCCTGCCCTGACAGAAGCAGGACGGGCTTGCCGCCGAGCTCAACCTTCGGCGGATCCGACAGCGGCACCATGGCGCGGAGCAGGATCGCGCCTGCCAACACGTCCGGCTCCAGCAGCAACAGCGCGGCCGCGATGTTGGCGCCGTTGGAGAAGCCGACCGCGACCGGTGCGGCGAGGCCGTAGCGCTGCCGTGCCTCGCTGACGAAGTCGCCGAGCTCGCGCGCGCGCCGCCGCACATCGTCCTCGTCGAACACGCCCTCGGCAAGGCGGCGGAAGAAACGCGGCATGCCATGCTCGAGCACGCGGCCGCGCGGCGAGAGCAGGGCCGAGCCAGGCGAGATCATCTTGCCAAGCCCGAGCAGATCGTTCTCGTCGCCACCAGTGCCGTGCAGCAGCAGCACCGGAGGAGAGCCCGTGCTGGTCGCGGGCTCGAAACGATGGACGAATGAACTCTCGGTCATGACACGCTCTCTGCCAAATTCGGCAACACAGCCTCGATCTGCTTGCGCTGCGCTTCGAGGAAGCTCGGGAGCTTGAGGTCGCGTCCCAGCGTCGCCACGGGCTCGTCGACGGCGAAGCCGGGGATATCGGTCGCGATCTCGAACAGCACCCCCCCGGGCTCGCGGAAGTAGATCGAGCGGAAGTAGTTGCGGTCCCTTTGTTCGGTCGGGTGCAGGCCGTGATTGCTCACGAGCCTCTGCGCCATCCTGCCTTGCTCGGCGTCGTCGGCTGCGCGGAAGGCGATGTGATGCACGGAGCCGCCACCCTGGTGCCCGCGCAGGAAGCCCTTGGCCTCGTAGATGTCGACGACGCTGCCTTCGACATCGCCCGGTGCCTTGAAGCGGATCACCGAGCCTTCACGCGCCATCTCCTTGAAGCCGAACACGTCGGTGAGGACGGCAGCCGTCTTTGCCGCGCTGTCGAGCAGCAAGGTCACGCCGTGGAAGCCGCGGATCGCATGCTCGGCCGGCACGTCGCCGTTGCTCCAGCCGGGCTCGCTCTCGGCACCGGGAATGCCGACGAGCGCGAGCGCCATGCCATCAGGGTCTGTGAACGGCAGCACGGACTCGCCAAAGCGCTTCTCCAGCGCCTCGTAGGCGATGCCCTTCTCGACGAAGCGCTGCGTCCAATAGCCGAGCGAGCGCTGCGGCACGCGGAAGGCGGTCTGGTGGGTCTCGCCGACGCCGCGGCGCCCGGCCGGCACGCCGGCCCACGGAAAGAAGGTCAGGATGGTGCCGGGGCGGCCGGTCTCGTCGCCATAGTAGAAGTGATAGGTGCCGGGATCGTCGAAATTGACCGTCTTCTTGACGAAGCGCAGGCCGAGATCTCGGGTGTAGAAGCCGAAGTTCCTGATCGGGTCGCCGGCGATCGCGGTCACATGGTGCAGTCCAGACATTGTCGTCCTCCAACGCTAGGGGAGCGGTCTTGCTCTGGCCGGAAATATCGCTCCGCTTTGAATTGGAGACAATCCATGCAAATATGACGTCTATGTCTACGATTTGGAAACAATCCACGGGGCCGACGCTTGGATAAGGTCGCCAGCCTCCGGGCCTTCGTAAAAGTGGTCGAAAGCGGCAGTTTTGCCGAGGCGGGCCGGCAGTTGCGGCTGTCACGCTCGGCGATCAGCAAATACATCGCCGACCTCGAGGAGAGCCTCGGCGTGCAGCTCCTGAACCGCACCACGCGCCATGCGAGCCCGACCGAGAACGGCCAGCGCTATTTCGAGCGCGCGGTCGTGATCCTGTCGGAGATCGAGGCGGCCGACCAGGCCGTGACGCAGGCGCAATCGGCGCCTCGCGGCCTGTTGCGCGTCAACGCGCCGATGTCGTTCGGCACCCTGCGGCTCGGGCCGGTGCTTGCCGATTTCATGGCGCGATATCCGGAGCTGCAGCTCCAGCTCGTGCTCAGCGACGACCTGCTCGATCCCGTCCAGGACGGTTTTGACGTGACCTTGCGCATCGCGGAATTGGAATCGTCGAGTTTGATCGCGCGAAAAATCATGCCGGTGGCGCGCATGATCTGCGCTTCACCCGATTATCTCGCACGTCACGGCACACCAAAACACCCGCAGGATCTCCGCGGGCACACCTCGCTGACCTACGGCTTCCTGCTTACGGGCAATCAGTGGAAGCTCACCGGCACCGACGGCGATCACTGGATCCAGCCGGCCTGGTCGCTCTGCGTCAACAATGCCGAAGTGCTGCGTGATGTCGCGATCAAGAGCAGGGGGCTCGCGCTGCTCCCGGAGTTCATCGCCGCCGACGCCTTGAGGAAAGGCGAGCTGCGGACTGTGCTGGACGAGTATTCGGCGCCGCCGCTCGCGCTCTATGCGGTCTATCCGCCGACCCGGCATCTGTCGGTGAAGGTGCGGCTGTTCATCGATTTTCTGGTGGAGCGGTTCGGGCGGGAGGATGAAGCGTCGGGCCGATTAAAATGACCCGCGCGGAGGGACCGAGCGAGATATGTCGGCTCCGCGCGGCTCGCTGCTCTAGTTTTTGGTGTCGAGGAATTGGCGTATCGCCTTCACGGTCGCCGCCGGTTGCTCTTCCATCAGCCAATGACCGGCGTCCGGAATGACTAATTCGGTGACGTCAGTCGCGGCGTTTCGCATCACGACGGCCTCTGTCGCACCGAAGGATTTTTCGCCCCCGACAGCCAGCACGGGAATGGTCAACTTGGTCGCGATCGCCTTCTTGTTGTCCTCGGCGTCGGTTCGGATCGACCTGAACTGGGCGAACGCAGCACGCATGGCGCCCGGCCGCGCATAGAGCGCTGCGTAATGACGGCGTGTCGCTTCCGCGATCCTGGAAGGCGTGCCCGCGAAGTCATTCCAGAAGCGGTCGAGGTAGATGCGCTCGCGACCCTTGACCAGCCGCTCCATGTCCAGGCCTCCGAGATCAAAATGCCAAAGCTGCGGGCTGCGAACGACCTCGTCCCACGGCGGCACCCCGGGCACCGGGGCATCCATGACGATCAGCTTCTCGGTCAGGTCGCGATACCGGGCCGCGTAGGCATAGGCCACCATGGTTCCGATGTCGTGGCCGACGACGGCGGTCTTTTCGATGCCGAGCGCTGCGAGAACGGCCCGCATGTCGGCCGCCTGGGTCCATTTGTCGTAGCCATTGTCGGGCTTGCTCGAGAGGCCCATACCACGCAGATCGGGCACGACAACGGTGTGGTCGCGCACGAGGTCAGCGGCGAGCTTGACCCACATGTCGCCGGTATCACCGAAACCGTGGATCAGGATCACGGCAGGCCCCTGACCGCCGACGCGAACATGAATCTGCGTGCCGTTGGCCGCGATGGTTCTGGTCTTGAAGCCGGACGGGAACTGTTCGACCTCGGCGCGCGCGGCAGGGGCGAGCAGCGTGAGAACAATGGCGAGATATCTTGCGCGCACCGGCGCCTCCGATCATCTTGTATTTCAGTCAGTGACCGAAGGCTCTTAGGCCGGCCGAAGCAGATCGTCCAGCGCGCTCATCGAGGCCTTCCGAAGCGCGGCGAGCTCGCGGGCGGCGCTGTGGGATTCGGGCGGGGACATCGTGACTGCCGCCAGCTCGACCTCATGGCAGAATTCGAACAGGCGGACGAGGCCGAGTGCACTCGCGGCGCTCCCGAGTTGATGCGCGCAGCGTGCGAGCTGCGTGGGATCGCCAATCACTGCTGCCTTGGCGATGTCCTCGACCAGCTTTTTGCTCGTCTGTTCCAGTAGGCGGTGGAGTTTTGCGATCTGCGCCGCGCCCAGCAGCTCCTTCTGGTCATCGAGGAAATGCCGGTCGATCAATGCGCCTGCGGCGAGTTGCGCCGCGGCCGGCTGGTTCTGGGCATCATCCTCGATCGCCTCGCGCAGCGCATTGATCAGGATCGGCTTGCTGACGATCCTGGCAATGCCTGCGTCCGCGAGCCGTTCGCGGGCGCGGCGCGACATGTCGGCGGTCACCGCGATGATGCGCGGCATCGTCGGCAGACCGAGCTTGCGGATCCGCGATGCCGCCTCGACCCCGTCCATGTCGGGCATGTGCAGATCCATCAGGATGATATCGAACGCCTGATCGCGGGCGAGTGCGATAGCCGACGCGCCGTTCGTGGCGATGGTGGCGTGGTGGCCAAGCCTCTTCAACATCGCTTCGCCGACCTCGCAATTGACGGGGTCGTCGTCGACCAGCAGCACGCGAAGCTGCCGCGATGGCGGCTGGACCGCGCCTTGCGCGATGTCGCTCGCGGCAAGGCCAAGCGGTACCTCAAGCATGAACGAGCTGCCCGTACCCGGCGTGCTCGCCACCGTCAACTCGCCGCGCATCAGGCGGGTGAGGCGCCGCGCGATCGCCAGTCCAAGGCCGGTGCCGCCGAATCGCCGGGCGATGCTGTCGTCGGCCTGGACGAAATCCTCGAAAATCCGCTCGTGCATGTCGGGCGCGATGCCGATGCCGGTATCGCGAACGGTGATGCGCAGCAGGACATGATCGTCATGTCCCTCGGCGGCCGCGCTCAAGCCGATGCCCCCGCGCGGGGTGAACTTGATCGCGTTGCCGATCAGATTGAGCAGAATGCGATTGAGCCGCACCGGATCGCCGTGCACGGAGATATTGACCGTCGCATCGCAGGCGAGATCGAAGGTCAGGCCCTTGCCAACGGCCTGCGGACGCATCAGATCGGCGGCCGTTTCGATGAGCTGGTCGAGGCGGAAATCGCGGGTCTCCAGAGTCTCGGCGCTGGCCTCCAGGCGCGCATATTCGAGGATGCCGTCGACCAGCGCGATCAGCGTTTCGCCCGACGCGGCGGCGGTCGTGAGGTGGCGCCGCTGCGCTTCGCCGAGGCTGCCGTCGTCGAGCAGTTGCAGCACGCCCATGACGCCGTTCAGCGGCGTGCGCAGCTCGTGGCTGACGACCGCGAGAAAGCGCGATTTGGTCTCATTGGCCGCCACCGCCGCGCTGCGCGCGCGCTCGGCGGCATCGTGCTCGGCAAGGGCCTGGTCGCGGGTCCTTTCAAGCTCGGAGGTGCGTTCGATTACCTTGCGCTCGAGCGTCGCATAGGATTCGCGCAAATGAGCGGCCATCCGGTTGAACTGGTCGCCGAGCGCCTCCAGCTCGTCACCGGTCTTGATTGCGAGCCGCAGGCCGAGGTCGCCGCTGCCGATCCGCCGGGCGCCCTGCGTCAGGATCTGGATCGGCACGGTCATGCGCCGGCTTAGAAACAGAGAGACCAGCACCGCACATGCGAGCAGGATGACCAGGAGAAAAGTCGAGCGTCCGATCGACGCGTAGATCGGCGCATAGGCCTCGGTGAGCGGCAGCTCGACGAACACCAACCAGCCCAGCGAGGGGACCGTCGCATAGGTCGACAGCACGCGTTGACCGGAGAGATCCTCCTTGACCAGGCCGCCGGAGGGCGGCCCGACGCCATCGAGCGCGGCGCGGACGTCGGCATGGCCGGAGAGATCGCTGCGACGCAACGCCGGCCACAAATCGGGATGCGCGATCAACAACCCCATCCGATCGACCACATAGGCCTTGCCGGTGTTGCCCACCCTGATCCCGGCGACGAGGTCCCAGATGAAGCGAAGATTGACCTCGGCGACAATCACATCGGGCGTCAGGCCGGTTCCGCGCGTGGCGAGCGTCATGAACGGCTCGGTGTCGCCGAGGAAGTAGACCGGCCCGTAATAGGCGCGGCTTTCATTGGCGCCGCGGAAGGCCTGCGAGGTGGAGAGGTCGGCCTTGCTGCCGATCCTGTCCGCGACACGGCGCGACACGCGCACCTGCTCGCGACCCTGCGCGTCGAGCTCGGCGATTTCGGCGATCGCAGGCGAGAGGCGCAGGAGGCGGATGGCGTTCAGACGCTGGTCCTCGTTCGTGGACAGCTCCGGGGGCAGGCGCGAGAGCCATCTGATCTGGCTTTCGATCTGGCCAATGAACTGGCCGATCTGGATGGCGGCGCTTGCTGCCTGCTCGCGCTGGGTCGCCGCCAGTAGCTGTTTCTGCTCGCGATAGGAGAACCAGACGTCGAAGCTGGTGTTGATGGCTAGCGCGGCAAAAGCGAGCGCGACGATCGAGTAGAGGTATTTGCGGAACAGCCGGCCGGGAGGTGGCCGCAAATCTCCCTGGTCGATCGTCTCGTTCACTCGCGGATCTCGTCGGCGCGCGCGAGCAGCGTGAATGGTATCGTCAAATCCAGCGTGCGGGCGACCGTGCGGTTGATCAGGAGTTCGTATTTGCGCGGCGATTGCACCGGCAGATCGCCGGCCTTGGTGCCGCGCAGGATGAGATCGACATAGTCAGCCGAGCGCACTTCGAGCGTCGGCCCGTAGCTCATCAGCCCGCCCGCATCCATGAAATAATGGAAGGGGTAAATCGTGGGCACGCGATATTTGGCGGTCGCCGCGATGATCGCCTGCCGGTTGACCACCAGAAAGCTGTCGACGAGCGCGATCATCGCCGCCTTGGGCGGTTCGGTAAAGCGCCTGACGGCTTCGTCGATGTCCGTTGGCGCGCTGACCGGGGCGGGGACCACGGACACGCCGGACAGTGCTGCCTCTTGCTCGATGGAATCGAGGAAGAAGCGGCCGCCGCGAGGTGTGGTCGCCGGGTTGAACAGGATGCCGACACGCGCAAGATCCGGCACGGCCTCCCGGATGAGCTGAAGCCATTTGCCGCCCATCTCGGCGGTGCTGTTGGTGAAGCCGGTCACATTGCCGCCGGGATGGGCAAGGCTTTCGACGAAGCCGTTGCCGACGGGATCGTTGGCGGTCGCGAACACGATCGGGATGGTTTTGGTGGCTTCCAGGACTGCCGCGGTTTCGACCGTCGAGCCGGTCAGGATCACGTCCGGCTTGAGCGCCAGCAATTCCTGAACCGCGGTTTTCAGTCTATCCGGCGCGCCGAAGGTCGAACGGAGCTCGAAGCGGAAATTGACGCCTTCGACCCAACCTCGCTGCCTCAAGCCCGCGATGAGACCACCCAGGCGGGAGGTCGGGCTGTCGATCATGCTTCTTCTGGTCAATTCGTCGTCGAGCCGCAATGCGGTCAGCGATGCGACGACGCGCATGCGATCAGATGTTGCGCCAAGCGCCAGCCATCCCGCAGCGGTCGTGCCCGCAAGGCGAATGAACCCGCGGCGATCGACCGCGAGAGCGGAAGGCCGATCGGTCATGGATGTCTTTGCATGATGGTTTGCCCCAGCCCGATGCTTAGCGCGAACAGCCGGCATCCACAATTGATGAAAAAATGCGTTTGTGACTGCTCATTCGCAGCGTTTGGCAGCCCGATACCGTATTCCTACGCCGCCAAAGAGTCGCTGTTTCGAACCTTGCCTCCTCCGTGACGCCTTGTAACGCACTGCGGCGTTGCAACATTTTCCGTCTCGGTCGTGATGACGGTTCGGGGAGACCGATTTCGTAGCTGCCGATTTTTGAAGCGTTGTTTCAAATTTTTTCGAAGGTTTTCGATGCGCAAAATCTATCTCGTTCCGGCCCTCGTTGGCCTGCTCACCACCGTTGCAGCGGGGCCCCTTGCGGCCCAGGGCGCCGTGCCAAAGCAGAAAGCTGCGCCGGCACCGAGAGCCGCCGGTGCTGCCCCCGCAGCAGCCGGTACGCCGGTCGCCGCCGGCGCGACGTCGGCAGCCGCCGCCGAGACAGCGGCCCCGGACGACAAGTCCAAAGCGATCGACTCCAAGGCGATCGACGGCTTCCGCTCGGCCAAATTCGGGATGAACGAGGCCGACGTGCGCGCGGCGATAGCCAAGGATTTCAGCGCAAAGCCCGACGCCGTCAGGGCGCAGGACAATGCCTCCGAGCTGACGCACAGCCTGCTCTATTCGGCGCCCGAGCTGCTGCCGAACGGCGGCACCGCCGAGCTCTCCTACGTGTTCGGCTACAAGTCGAAGTCGCTGATCCAGATCGGCGCGGTCTGGTCGAAGGGCACCGACGCGGCGATCACGCCGGAGAAGCTGTTCTCCAACGCCAACATCCTGCGCGCCCATTTCCTCAGCGAGGGCTTCAAGCCCGACTCCATCGCGGTCAACATGCCCGTCAACGGCGGCATCGTGATGTTCCGCGGCAGCGACGCCAAGGATCGCTCGGTCATCCTGCTGCTCCAGGGCACGTTCGAGAACAAAGACAACAATCAGCGAGTGCTGACGCCGACCAGCCTGCTGCTGTTCTACGTGGCCGACGCCAAGAGCCCCGACATCTTCAAGCTGCCGCCCGGCCAGTTCTGATGCCGCGCTTCGACGACATTCTCCCACCCGGTTGTGGATCGGCCCCAGTGCCGATGAAGAGGATCTGAAATGCGCCGACCATCTGCAAGGCGAGAGAATGACGAGCTGACGCTGCGGGGGCTTGCGCGTTTCCGTTCGATGTCACTGCTCTGCGCGATGCAGATGGTCTTCCTGCCGGTGTTCAGCGTCCGTCTGCAGGCGCAGACGGCGAACGTGATCACGCCGGACGGCCGCACCGGGACCAGCCTTCAGACGTCCGGCAGCGTGACCAACGTCACGACGTCGACCGTCTCCGGCAACAGTGCCTTCAACTCGTTCTCGCGATTCAGCGTCGGGCAGGGCAACACCGTCAATTTGCAATTGCCGACCGGCACGCAAAATCTCGTCAACATCGTTCGCGACGCACCAGTGTACGTCAACGGCACGCTGAACTCCTACATGAATGGCGCGATCGGCGGTAACGTCTATTTCGCCGATCCCAAGGGCTTCGTGGTCGGCCGCAGCGGCACGGTCAATGTCGGCAGCCTCAACGTTTCGACGCCGACGCGCGAGTTCACCGACAGCCTGATCGGCGCGCAGGGGCAGATCAACGGTTCGGCCGTCGCCAATCTGATGGCGGGCTCGTTCCCGGTCTCGCCGGACGGCAACATCCGGATCTACGGCCGGGTCAATGCCATCGACGGCGTGCGCCTGACCGGGCAGAACGTTCTTGTCGGCGGTGCCAGCCAGCGAGACATCGCCAATCTCGATCACGCCGCGAAGTTCGCAGCCTCGGTGAATTCCAAGGGGCTGCGCAGCGCCGCCGCGATCTCCGTGCGCAACGGCTCCATCCACATTGGCGCCGTCAACAACGCCAGTGTCAACGGACGGCTGAGCGTGCGAAGCAAGACCACGACGCCGAGCAACATCACGGTCGTGGCCGGCAACCAGGCCGAACTCGGCAAGAATGCGCGGTTGAGCACGGCGAGCCGGACTGCGGATGCCGGCGGCGTCCTCGTCAAGGCCGGCAACGACGTGACCGTGAAGACCGGCGCGAAGATCAATGCCAGCTCGAAGACTGCCAATGCGGGCCTGGTCGAGCTGAGCGGAAACGGCGTCATCGACGTGGGCAGCGGCGTTACGATCAACCTTGCCGCCCCCAGCGGCCGGGCCGGCACGCTGCTGATCGACCCGACCGATGTGGTGATCGGCGACACCAGCCAGGGCGACGTCGGCGTAACCCTCGGCAACACGTCCGTCGCCAACGCCATCGCGGCGCTGAGCGCTGGTGGCACCTATGTGGTTCAGGCCGACAACTCGATCACGCTGGCCGCGCATGCGGTGATCGATGCCCGCAACCTCGACGCCACCAAGACTCATTCCGTCGGCAACGCCATCAATGTCGAGATCGACGCGCCGACCATCAGCATGGTCAACGGGGCGAAGATTCTCGCCCAGGCGATCAATGTTGGTGGAACGAACTACGCCAGCGGCAGTGTCACGCTGACCGCGACGGCGAGCGACACCAAGCTGTCGGGCCAGGCCACCGCCACCACGGGGATCACGATCGATGGCCAGATCACGGGCGGCGACATCTCGATCGGTGCGACCTCGACGGCGACATCGAGCTTCACGAGCTCGGTCCCCGGCCTCTTCACGCTGGTCGGCACCACGCTTGCGGCCTCGCTGCTCGGCCTGAACGGCGGCTATGTGGCCGCGAGCGCCACGGCGACGGTCAACATCAACGGCCACGCTAACATCAACGGCCTCGGCAACGTCGACATCAAGTCGCACGGCTCGGAAACGGCGCAGGATCCGGCGCTGGCGAGCACCTTGCTCGGTGGCTCGCCGATCGGCGCCGCCGCCGTCGTCGGCAAGCTCGACGGCAACGTCACCACCAACGTGGCCTCCGGCGCCACGATCAGCGCGGGCGGCAACCTCAACATCCACGCCACCAATGACGCCACGTTGAACGTGACTGCGGTCGCGGCGACGTCCAGCGCGCAATTCGTCGCGACCGTTGCCTATTCCACCGGCTCGGTCTCGACCACGGCCAATGTCGCGACCGGCGCGAACCTCTCCGTCGGCAACGTGATTGCATCCGGCAATTCGCTGACGGTGCGTGCGATCAACAACAATTCGTTCTCGACCAGTGCCACCGCG
The DNA here is from genome assembly GCF_055811835.1 of Bradyrhizobium sp. WSM4874. NCBI lineage: Bacteria > Pseudomonadati > Pseudomonadota > Alphaproteobacteria > Hyphomicrobiales > Nitrobacteraceae > Bradyrhizobium > Bradyrhizobium sp. WSM4874. The sequence continues at coordinate 80,888 of NZ_JBVVPR010000003.1, read as the reverse complement.
GTCGCGCTGAGCACACCGAACGCGAGCGGCAGCATCGGCGGGGCGCTCGCCATCAGCGACGTCACCACGTCGGCCACCGCAAAGCTCGGCGCGTCACTGGGCACCAGCACGTCGTCCCGGATGAACGGCTCCGTGATGGTCGAGGCGACGTCGAACACCACGAGCAACTCGACCATGGCTTCGACCATCGTCGGTACGCCGGCCGTGATCGGCGCGATCCAGGATTTCATGGTCTCCACGGCCAGCCCGGGTTCGATCATCGCCCAGCATATGATCCCGCTGATGCCGGTGAATTTCAATCTGAAGGCCGCCGCCGCGGTGTCGCTGGCCAACAGCACCGAAAACGCCACCGCGTCGATCGGCCAGAATCCGAATGGCGGCGCACCGAACCTCTATGTCAGTGGCAATGTCGCCGTCGTCAGCACCCTCGTCGACCGGGGCGTGCGCAGCAACGCCACAGCGTCTGCGATCGCCTCGGACCCGACGAGCGGCGAGGGAGTCGCAATCAGCGCCGCGGTCGCATGGGGCAATTTCAATCACAATTCGAACGCCTATGTCGGCGGCGGCACGGTGATCAATGCGGCCAACATCGCCGTCGACGCCAGCACGTGGATGCCGATCACCAATACCTGGCTGAAGTGGGACGGATTGACCGAGGTTCTCAGCCACCTCAACGGCAATCTCGGCGTCGGCGGCAACATCCTGACCAGCTATGCCAACGCCACCGCCGACGCGGGCGATATCGCCGCCGTGGCCGGCTCGGTGAACCATTTCGTCGTGAACAACGATACGACGGCGTGGGTGGCCAGCAGCGCCAGCCTGACCGCGACATGCACGGCGGCTTGCGGCAGCAGCTGGTCGGCGACGGTGAACAACGGCGACGTCCACACTTACGACGCCAGCATCCAGATCGCGGCGACGACGACGACGGCGTCGATCGACGCCGCCGGCAATGTCGGTACACTCGGCTTCCTTCCCGGCAACACGTCCGGCGGCTCCTCGGTGGGCGGCTCGCTCAATTTCGTCCAGTTCAACACCAGCACGATCGCCGGCGTTTCGGAGAGTGCATCGCTGCGGGCGGCGGACGATATCGCTGTCAACGCGATCACCTCGGACCAGTTCGTCGCGGTCGCGCCGTCGTCCGGAAAGGCCGGTGGCTCGCTGGCGCTGAACGGCATCACCTCGCTCGGCTTCCTCAACAACACGACGCACGCCTCGATCTCCAGCCAGGCCAGCGTCTTTTCTCCGACGCTCGGCGTCCTGGCGCAGCAGGATCTGTCGGTCGTGACGATCGCCGGTGCGGTCAATGTCGGCGGTGGTTCGGCGGTTGGATTGTCCGTTGCCTATCTGGGCGCGAATATGGATACCTCCGCCTATATCGGCGACAACCATTCCGACATCCGGCCGGGGCCGTTCAGCAGCAACGATCCGTTTGCCGGTAACGGCGGCGGAAGTGGCTTCGTCAACGCCGACAACCTCACGATCAGCGCCACCACCTCTGGCCGGATCACGTCTGCGGCCGTCGCGGCTTCGATTAGCGAGCCGTCATTGTCCAGCTTCGCCGACAAGGCGAACGCCGCCGGTGCCGCCGCGACCGGCGGGCCGGCCGGGATCGCGCTGGCTGCAAACAAGATCAGCTCGGGCTCGGGATCGAGCACGAGCGGTTTCACCATGGACCTTGCGGGCAGCTCGTCCGTGAGCGACGTCTCGCTCGGGACCAGCGCTTATATAAAGAATACGTCGGTCAACAAATTCACCACGGCGACCGCGGTGAACACGAATACGATCGTGCAGGCGCTCAACGACACGATCCTCAGCAACGGCTCCGGCTCCGCCGCGGCCAATATGTCCGGCGGGTGGTCTCAGGGAGCAGCGATCGGCGCCGCCATCGCGGCGGCGATATCCAACAATGCCACGCTCGCCTATATCTCCGGCACCACGATGCAGAACCAGATGTCTGTGACGGTGCAGGCGCTCAATGGCGGGTCGGAGACCGTCGTCGCACTCGGCGTGGCCGGCGGAACGTCGGCCAATGCGCTCGCTCTGTCGGGATCTGTCGGCATCGTCACCGACAGTGCCAATGCATATATCGAGAACTCGACGATCACGGGCGTCGCGACGGGGACCAATCGCGCGATCGAGGTGGATGCCTATCAGACCACGAACATCGCAATCGGCGGCGGTTCGCTCTATCTGTCGGGCGGCAAGGCCGGTGTCGGCATCGCGCTGACCTATGCGTCGATTGCCGATCCCTCGGGCGGCAACGCCACCGACGCGCATATCCGCAACACGTCGATCTCGAACTATGACAGCCTGCTGGTGCTGGCCGACAGCGCCAGCGTGATTGCGGCCGGTGCGGCCTCGGGCGGGGCAGGGAGCAACGCCAACGGACTTGCCGGGGCGATCGTCGTCGACGAGATTACGCCCACGACCACGGCCTATATCAGCAGCAGCGCGACGGTGAACATCAACGTCGGGCGCGTGACAGTGCTTGCTGACAGCGGCGCCGTGTCGGACCTCGATACGGCGCTCGGCAATCTCGTCAGGAAGTCGAACAACAATCATCTCGCGTCCGACACGTGCACTGCCGCCGCCGGCAATGGCACGCAGAACTGCATCGATTTCAGCGCGGCGGCGCTCAACGGTGGCACGGGTAACGGTCCGGGTGCCAGCATCATCTCCGTTGCGGGCACCATCCAGGCCGGCAAGAACAATGTCGGCGCCTCGATGGTGTACGATACCATCGCAACGACGCATTCGGCCTATATCGCCAACGTCCGGATGTCGGCCCTCGGCAGTGTCAGTGTGAATGCGGTCGACATCACGAAGATCCAATCGGTCACGATCGGGTTCGGCCTGGCGAGCGGCCAGTTTGCCGGCGTCGGCGGCATGACGATCAGCTCGATCGCCAATACCGTTTCGGCGGCGATCGGCAATAACCAGTCCGACACGACACAATCAACCGTCACGGCTTCCAACATCTCCGTCACCGCGAGCGACAATTCGAGCATCACCGGAGCCGCCGCAGTCGCTGGCGCCTCGACGCAAGGCAGCGCCGCGGGCCTGGCACTCGTCTACAGCAGCATTGGCAACAATGTCAGTGCCGGTGTCACCGGCTCCAAGCTGACCGCCTCGGGCAACGTCGCCGTCAACGCGAACTCGAACGCTGGCATCTCGACGGTTGCCGTCGGTATTGCGATTTCTTCGCAGATCGGCCTTGCGGGTTCGGTCGCCACCAATCTGATGGGAACCAACGTCACCGCCAGCATCACCGGCGGGGCCGACGTCACCGCGAACAACAACGTTGCCGTGATTGCCGGCAATAATGACAAAGCGGGCGTTTTCGCCGGCGCCGTGTCGATCAGCAAGGGCGCGGCCGGCGGTGCGGGCTCGATGGTCACGAACAAGATCACCGGCACCACCGCGGCCTATATCAGCGGGACGACGACGAAGGTGGATGCGCTCGGAACCAGCACGAGCGACGTGCTTTCGGTCAACAGCGGCACGCTCGCGCATGCGATCGATCTCGGCGGCTTCAGCGCGCCCACCGACACCACGCCCGATCTCAGCGAGACCCAGGAGAGCGTACGCGGCCTCGCCGTCGTCGCCAGTTCGCACCAGGCTGTCGTCACCAACGTCGCGACGCTGTCTGCAGGCTCGGGCATCTCCATCATGATCAATCCGATCACCAATGTGATGAGCGGATCCACCAAGGCCTATATCGACGGCGCGGCGATCGACACGCGGCTGGCAAGTTCGACGCTCGACCCGCAGATCGACGTGGCCGCCAGCAGCTTCTCCTATTCCGGCGCGTTCGGCGCCGGCGTGGTACCGCCAACCGGGAGCGGGGGCGGCGGTGCGACCATTCTCAGCACGACGATGTCGCGTGACACCGAGGCCTACATCACCAATGCGACCGTGGGCGGTGTGCAGTCGGCGAGCGCAACAGTGGGCGCCGTCACCGTGAAAGCCAATGCCGAGCAGGACGCGTCATCGATCGCGGTCGGTTTCGGCACCGGCTCGGTCGGGCTGAACGTCTTCGTCGCAACCACCGAGGCCTATGTCGACGGCGGCTCCCTCACGGCGTCCTCGCTCACGGTCAATGCCTACGACGCTACCGGTATCGCGTCGGCGAACGGCTCGGGCGCCTATGGCAGCCAGGCCGCGATCGGCGCGGCCTTCCTGGTTCAGGTCTCGGCGAACCGGACCGAGGCCTACGTCGGAGACGAGTTCCACTACCAGGGCAACGGCGCGGCGCACACGACCGCGGTCAATCTGAGCGGCGCGCTCGACGTCACGGCAACGACGAAAAACCGCTTCCAGGCCTATTCGATCGGCGGCGCGCTTTCGACCGGCACGGCGGCGATCGCCGGCATGGCCAACATCGAGATCGCCAACAACACCACCATCGCGGGCGTTTACGACACCACGCTGCAGTCCCCCACGGGCGGTGCTGCCGGAGCCGTCACCATCAACGCCACCGAGGACGTGGCGATCAAGGAGATCGCCGGCGCACTTTCGATTGCAGCCAGCGGGTCCGGCGTCGGTGTCGGCGCGGCGGCGAACGTCATCGTCTTCAAGAGCCAGACCATTGCGGAAAGCCGCAACAGCAACCTCAATTCGTCCGGTGCGATCAATGTCGGCGCGCTCAGCACCAAGGAAGTGCTGTCCTACGCCGTCACCGCCGGCATCGGCGGCAGCGTTGGCATCGGCGCGACCGTCGGCGTCATCATCATCGGCACCAACACCGCCGATCCGGATACGCAGGGCGAGCAGACCGGCCAGCTCAACCAGGGCAACAACGGCACCATCGCGTCGGTGAACGCCGGCACCAATTCCTCGCACGGCAGCGACGCGGTCGCGAGTGGCACATCGGGCAATCCAAGCAACGCCAACGCAACCTCGACCTACGACGTCAGCACCGTGCTGACCGGCGGCAATGACGGTGTCACCGCCCAGATCGCGGGTGGCAATGTCACCGGCACGCAGGTCAACGTCGGCGCCACCAGCGCCAACGCGACCAAGATGTTCCTGCTCGGCGCCGGCTTTGGCAAGAATATCGGGATCGGTGCCGGCATCGGCTACACCAGTGTCAACAGCAGCGTGCTCGCCAATCTGAGTGCAATCGTTGCGGCGCCTTCCGTGACCGTCGCCGCGCGGGTCAAGGACGCCGACACCGGACCTTATGCGGGCAAGACCGTTGACAGCGAGGCGATCGCCGGCGGTGCAGCGCTCTACTTCGGCGCGGATGCGGCCGTGGCAGTCGGCAACGTCGCCAACACCGTCACGGCGCAGCTCGGCGGCTCCGTGACCGGCATGGGCGGCACCGGCGTCGCGGTCATGGCGATGGACAGCTCGACCCAGAGCGTGACCGCGGGTGGCGGCACCGGCGGCCTTGCGGCCATCGGGGTGTCGATCGCGACCACGGGACGATCCAGTTCGGTCGCGGCAAAGGTGCTGCCGAACGCGACGGTGAACAGCTCAACCCTTGCGGTTGGCGCAGGCGAGGCCGGCGCAATGTCGGCCTCCGCGACCGCGGTCGCCGGCGGCATCGTCGCCGGTGACGGGGCAGTCGCGACCGCAAAGGAAAATTCGACTGTTCTGGCCGAGATCGGTTCCAGCGCCTCGATCACCACCTCCGCGGGCGGCGTCGGCACGCTGGTGTCGGCATCGCTCACCCCCAATCTTTCGAGCGAAGCGATCGGCGTCGCGGTCGGCGGCGGCGCCATCGGCGTGTCCGTCGCGGAATCCATGGTGACGGCCACCGTCACGGCCGATGTCGGCGACAACACCAGCTTCTCGGGCGGTGCGCTCGCCGTAACCGCGATGGCGCTGGTTCCGACGAACGGCACGACGACCTACGCCTGGTCGCTCGCGGGCGGCGGCGGTTCGCTGATCGGTGCACAAGGCAGCTACGCCAGGGCGTCCGAGAACGCGACGGTGAGTGCGTATGGCGGCACCGGGATTACGCTTCCCAACGCCGACGTGGTCATTACGGCCCAGAACGACAGCAGCCAATACGCCCAGGCCACCGGACTTTCGACCGGCTTCCTGGCAGTGGGTGCGACGGTCGCCCAGACGTCCTCGAGCGCGCACACCTACGCTTATCTGGGTGCCCCCGACGATATGGACGCGACCCATCTGAATCACACCGGCTACACCGGCATCCTCCAGATCACCGCAAACGGCAAGGACATCAACGTCTCCAACGCGACGGTCGGCGCGGGCGGCACTTATGCCGGCGCCGCCGCGGTCGCAACGACCAGCTCGACCGCCGTGACCAATGCGCGGTTCGACGGCGGCACGACGGATGACACGCTGTTCTTTGGCGGCCTCAACATCCAGGCCAAGCACACCACGAACTATGCCGCCAGCGGCGACGCCTACCAGGCGTCCACGGCCGGCGTCTCCGGTGGCAGCGCGCAGAACGACGTCAACGCGACCACGACCGTCGACATTGGACCTCATCTGATCATCAACTCGGCCGGCGGCGACATGGTCGTCATCGCCAACGACATCGTCAACCAGGCTGGTGGCGGCGCGCGGTCGGGCTCCGGTGGCGTGTTCGCTGGTGCAGCGGCACTGAGCAACACGCATGTCACCCAGACCGTCACCACCAACATCGGCGCCGGGACGGTGCTGAGCCTCAACGGCGATCCGCGGACATCGGCGGCGGTGATCAACATCGAGGCCTACAACACGCTGAATACCAACGACACGGCGAGCCTGGCCACAGCCGCCTTCTTCGCCGGCGGCGGCGCCGAATCCAACATGACGGCGAACGCCACGCTCGCGGTCCACATCAATGCCCGCGAACTCTTCAGCGCCGGCAAGATCTATATCGGCACGGCTGCGAAGATGGCGGCGGCCAACAATGCCAACGCCAGTCTCTACGGCGCGATCGCCGGCGTCGGCGCCAGCACCAACAGCTGGGTTCACGCCAACCAGGCCGTCACCGTCGGCAACAACGCCAAGGTCGAGGCCTGGGGCCAGATCAACATCTATGCCGGCATGTCGGGCGACACCATCATCTTCAGCAGCGTACAGGCAAGCGCGACGACGGTCGTCTACAACAACACCGCCATTCCGATCTCCACGCTCTACCGCGGCACGGCCAATGCCGATGACACGACGAGCCTGACGCTCGCCAATACCTCGAGCGTGCTCGGCGTCCAGAACATTTCCCTGGGAGCGACCCAGGGTCAGGTCACGGCCTCCGGCAACGGCAGCAACTACAATCCGTATCTGGACATCTTCAGCGCCAAGAACAGCGACAATCACAGCCACACCAGCGGAACCGGCGATGTCGCGCTCAATGGCCTGGTGGTCGCGGGCATCAACAACGATATCACCATTACGATCGACATCGGTGCGGGCGCGCCGACCGCGAGCACGACGAGTCCTTACTCGTCACTGCTGTCCGGCGGTTCGTCGACCCCCACGCTCGAATATGTCGCCGACGTCGATCACTTCAACACGATGATGAGCTGGAACCACCAGGTGGTCCAGTACACCATCGTCGGCGGCTTCAATCCCTATCAGAGCGTCGTCAACCAGCTCGCCGCGCTGACCGGCCTGACCGCGACGCAGATCCGCACACAGCTCGCGGCGGCGACGCCCGCGGCCCCCACCACGATGTCGCCATCCGGCACCGATCCGACCGGCGACTTCCAGCGCCAGATCAACGCGCTGATCCAGCAGGCGCCGTATACCTCCGACGCCGCCGGCAATGCCTTCGCATTCGGCGATATGCTGGTGTCCGCCGGCAACGTGTCGATCCTGGCGCAGAAGCTGACCGGAAACAGCGGCACGAATCCGATTGCGCCGGCGGTCATCGCGCGCAGCTCGCCGATGATCAAGATCGAGAACAGGGGTCTCGACTTCATGGACCTGGCCAACCTCACGGTCACCAATATCACCGGAGGAAACATCACCTATCGCCAGATCGACCATGTCGATCCGGATTCGCACTCCAATGTGACCTTCACCGCCACGCCGAGCGCGACGCCGATCATCGACATTTCGGCCACCTACAACCGCCTGGATCCCTCCAGCGGACTCGGCGTCGACCAGAACGGCAACCAGCTGACCCGCACGCCCGACATCTATTTCGATGGCGTCGTCAACAACGAGAACGGCCTGCTCAAGATCACCAACAATCTCGGCAGCATCGTCGCGTCGCAGTCGCTCAACGCCGCGACCGTCCAGATGGTGGCGCCCAACGGCTCGTTCGTCTTCCTCGGCGGCATCGGCAGCTTCTACACCTCCAACCACGATGTTCTCTCGCAATGGTCGGGTGTCGAGTTCAAGCCGGGTGACGACGACACGCTGACGGCGGTGATGGCGGCGGCGACCTATCTCGGCGCCTATGGCGATTACGCGAACAGCCCGCACATCGGCGCGGGCGGCGGCCACCCGTATTCGTACTATTGCTGCGTCGACGGCAATAACGGCGTTCAGCAGACGGCGAGCAACAGCACCATCTTCACCGCGCGCATGCTGGATCTATATTACGACGGCCTGTCGCTCTATTCGGCGATCTTCCTGCCGATGGGCCAGGGTGCGCCCGGCAACGGTAACCCGAACGTCGGCAGCGTGCCGAACGCTGCTACGCTCGCGATCATGGAGGGGCCGACGGCTCAGACCATCTCCACCGCGCCGTGGGAGCGAAATACCTATACCGGCCAAGGCGTCTACAGCAACTCGACCTACGACTACACCACGACCTCGACAGATGCACAGGGCAACACCACCACCACCAACCACACGGCTACGTATTACTCGCCATTCAATTGCGCGGGGTGCTCTGCCTACTTCCAAGTCGTCAATATCCAGCCGGACGTGATCACGCCGAAGACTGCGTCTTCGAACTCAGCCGCGAACTCGAGCACGGGGACCAACCCGCCGGCTAACGCGCCCTTCATCTTCGGCAAGGCGATCATCATCTCGGCGGGGGTCATCAACATCAACGGCACCATCCAGAGCGGCACGAGCAGCGATTACTCGGTCGACATCGGCGGCTCCACGTTGACCGCCATCAACGACCTCAAGAGCCGCAATGCGGGCGCGGACTTTGCCCAGGCCCAGGTCAACGCACGGAACGGCAGCTATTACGACATCACGGCGTCTGCGACGACGGAGGCCGCCGGCGACATCAAGATCGGGGTGAAGTACAACGCTCTCACCGACCAGATCCTCGTGAACGGCGTGGTGCAGGGCTCGGGCGGCTACGTCTATCTGAACGGCAGGATCATCTCGACCTCGACCCAGGACGGTGTCTCCCAAGGCACTATCGCGGTCAAAGGTGGCGCCGGCTCGATCACGGTCAACAACACAACCGGCCTGCAGCTCGTCACCAACACCATCAATACCGGCGTCAGCGCGCCGAGCGTGATCGAGATCGTCGATCAGCTCAAGCAGCAGACGACGTGGTACGTCTACAATCCGTCCGCTGCGGGCGGCCAGCAGGTGTCGACGTATCAGACGAGCGGCGTCAATGCGAGCCAGTACACAGACACGATGCTGACGAGCCTCAGCGGCACGGCAGGTATCCAGTACGCGACCAAGGCAAACATGTTCTACCAGTGGGTCGATACGGCTACGCTGGATCGTCCGACGAGCTCGACGCAGTTCGACTACGGATGGCACTATACGCCCAACTCGGCCACCGGGCAGAACTGGACCCGCACCATCAGCCTGGTTTCGGACGTGCAACAGGCCCAGGGCGGCGGCGGCAGCACTGGCCCACAGACATCGAACTTCCAGGAAGTCGTCACCGCGACCGGTTCCTATCACACCGGTGGCGGCAACACCCATCCCGAGAAGTGCTGCGGCACGGACAACCAATACAACTGGTACCAGAATATCTATGATCACCTGACCCTGACGCTGACCAATACGGTGAAGGCGTCGAACCCGATCAACATCTCGTTCAGCGGCGGCGGCAACAGCACGGTTCTGGTCACGTCCAACTCCGGCATCGTCGTCAACGGTCCGATCAACAACCTCTCGGGTACGACGACGGTCAGCGCCACGGGGGCCAATTCGGCTATCACCAGCGGCACGAACGCGAACAACCCGGTGATATCGGGACGGAGCGTCATTCTCTCGGCGGATGGCGGCATCGGCACGATCGGCGCGAACGGTGTTCCCGTCCAGGTGCAGGTCTATGGCGGCAGCCTGACGGCCAGTTCAATCGACCACGACATCGCGATCGCGGCCGTCGGCTCGCTTTCGATCAATCAGGTGAAGGTGAATTCGGCGGGCAGCACGCCGCAGGGCAGCGTCTTTATCTCGGCGACCGGCGACATCAACTCGGCCTCGCCCTACGACGTCGCCAACCCCGTCGTGATCGGCAAGAACGTTGAGATCAACTCCACAGCAGGCGCGATCGGCGCGACGAGCGCCGTCATCAACGGCGCGAGCACGCTGACCAATATCAATCCGCTGGTGATCCAGGCGACGGGCACCCCGCAGGCCGGCGGCACCGTCGACGGCGGGGTTCTCGACAGCGCATCGGCGACCGGCACCTACATTGTGCAGTCCAAGGGCGATCTGCGCCTCGGCACGGTCCAGTCGAGCGGCGGCCCGGTGTTCCTCGAGGCGGCCGGCTCGGACGGCAACCAGGCCAGCATCCTGAACGGAAGGGCGGCGGTTGGTCTCACCCAGGCGCAGAGCCAGCATCTCCAGGACGTCTGGACCAGCCTCGACCTGCTCAGCGGCAACGCCGCGACCAATGCCGTCAACAGCTACCAGTCGATGGTGACGTCGGCCTATAACGACTACTTCCAGCTCAAGAACATCGCCTTCGCGAACGGCAGCACCTACAACCCGACTTCGGTGGGATTGACCGTGCTGCGGGCGCAGGTGGCGGCCACGCTCGGCATCGATCCCGCGAACGTCTCGACGACGGACATGAAGGTCGAGGCCACGACGCGGTTCCTGAGGGACCAGTTCCTGCTCGGCAAGATCACGACCGATGAGCTCAAGACCTCACTGACGACATTGCTCGGCACCGCACCGGCAGATCCGCTGGGGACCGTGTTCGGCAGCTCGCTGTCGTCGACCCTGTTCACGAAGCTGTTCGACGGCGTCACGACAGCCAATCAGCGCCTGCCGAGCAATACGGCGCTGCAAACGGCACTGAACACTTACAATGCGAACTACGCCTATACGCTCGCGTCGACCGAGCGGGTCTACGGCATCATCACCGCGGGCGCGCAGTGGACGCAGAGCCAGCTCGCCTACACCGTCTCGTCGTCGGCCGTCGGCGCGGCACCGCCGCCGATCGACGAGAACGTCGTGGCCAATGTCAGCGCCAACCAGATCATGCTCTATGCGCCGCACGGCTCGGTCGGCAATTCGGCAGCGCCTCAGACGTTCACATTCACCAGCGTCGATTCCTCGTCGCTGACGCCGGCGCAGAGGGGATTGCTCGCGACGGCCGGTCCGGGTCAGCTCACCGTCGGCGCGGTCACGGATCCGACCACCCACGTCGTGACGTATACGGTCAGCCTGTCGCAGCAGAACCTCGTCGTTGTCGACAACCCGATCGCGATCTCGGCCAAGGCGCTGACCAACATCTATCTCGGCAGCAAGAACAGCCTCACGCTCGGCGGCATCACCGCGGATTACGGCCCGATCGCGGCCGCGCAGGCCAACGGCATCGAGGTGACCGGCCGCGGCGACGTCAAGCTCGACGCCGTGACCAGCATCACCGCCGCCGCCGGCGTGACCGGTACGCCCGTGATCTCCGGCGATATCGGCAATCTGACTCTGATCGCCGAGCACGGCAATGTCGGCGCCCCCGGGGCTGCCGGAAGCAATCCCGCGACCAACGCAAACGCGATCCAGATCGCCTTCGCCGACCCGGCCAATGACCAGCTCGACCAGGTCTCGTCGGCGCAGGGCATCTATGTGAAGCAGACCACTGGCGATCTCATCCTCGGCAACATTGCCGCCGGCAATGCAATCCAGCTCGCGGCGACGGGCAGCATCTATGCCGAGTCCGGCTTCACGGATCGTAGCGCGATCCATATTCTGGGCACCGACCTCGATCTGCGCGCCGGCGGCAGCGTCGGCTTCAACGGCTCGACCTTCCAGCCGATGCAGGTGAATATCTCCGGCGCCGTGACCGGCTCGGCGGTCGGCGATCTCAGCATCCTCGCGGTCACCGGCGATCTCATGGTCGGCACCAACGGCGCCTATGGGACGCTGACATCCGGCGGCGCACTGACGCTGAACGTTGCGCGCGGCGCGCTCACCATCAATGCCGACCTCGCCAGCGGCGGCTTGATGCAGCTCCTCGCCAACCGTGGCATGACCTTCGCGGCCGGCACCGGCACGGCCCCCGTGACGGCGACCAGCAGCGCCGGCGGGGTGACGCTGGTGGCCGCGACACTGTCGATGGAAGCTTACTCCGCCATCAACGCGGCCGGCGTGATCTCCGTGACCACCACCGGCGACGCGGCCATCGGCCGGCTGAATTCATCGCTGTCCTATGCGGCGGCCTCGAATGCAGCTTCGATCATCGTCACCGCCGGCGGCGTCGCCTCGCTCGGAGCGATCATCGACAACGGCGACGGCCAGACCAAATTCGTCGCGTCCGGCTCCGGCGCCGAAGTTTCGCTGAGCGCATCCAACGGCATCGGCAACGCGACGAGCCGGTTCATCCTCAGCGCCGCGCGGTTGTCGGCAAGCACGAGTGCCGGCGACATCTATCTGAAGTCTCTGACCGACACCGAGGCGAGCCTGCTCTCGGCGGTCAAGGGCAGCGTGGACATCCTCGGCAACGGGGGCCTGACGCTCGACCAGGTGCTGGCGGGTACTGATGCAGGCGCAAGCGGCTCCTTCAGCGCCGTCGCGAACAATGGCAGCATCGTCATCGGCACCGCCGACAGCAGCGGGTCGCAGACGGTCCACGCCACCCAGAACGTGACGTTCAAGTCGCTCGGGGCCACCGGCTACAGCGGCGACGTCGGCAACATCAATGTCACCGCCGACAACGGCTTCATCCTGGCGCAGACGGTGATGTCGGGCGGCGTGCCGACGCTCGGCTCGGTCTCCGCCAACGGCTCGGCAAGGCTGATCGCGGCAGGCAGCAACACAGGTCATAACCTCACGGCCACGACCGGCACCGCGGCCTTGAGCGGCACTGTGGTTCATTGGGATAATCTCACGGCCGGCGGCACGCTCGGCATCACCGCGACTGCCGGAGGGATCACCGTTGGCACCGCGATCAGCGGCGGCACACAGACCCTGCATGCCGTCAACGACATCGTCTTCAGCCAGCTCACCACGACAGGCATCCCGGGCGATGCCGGCGACCTCAACGTCAAGTCCGACACCGGCTCGCTCCGCGGCGGATCGATCTCGGCCAGCGGCGATACGCATTTCGATGTGGCCGGATCGGTCTCGCTCGACCGGGTCAGCGGCAATGTGATCAAGCTGACTTCATCGGGCGACCTGACCATCGATTGGGTCAGCGTAGTCAAGGAGCTCGACCTCGCCGCCGATACCATCAACGTCAAGGGCGAGCAGGTTCGCTCGAGCCCGTCGGTTCCGCTGATCATGAACATCACCGGCTACAACGGCGGCACCGCAACCTCGGCCAACGTCTCGATCGATCCGGACAGCATCGTCATCAACCAGTTCAGGGTGGTGGACGCCAACTTCTGGACCGATGCGCATGCGGTCGCGATCCTGAACGGCTATGTGCCGGGCCAGTTGATGCTGACCACGGCAACCCAGCAGGTGCTGCTCAACAACCGTACGCCGGCCCCGTCCAACTGGCCGTCGCTCCAGCTCTACCAGCCGGGTGGCGTGTTCACGATGAGCCAGGTCGGGAATGCCAATGTCAGCAACGCCTATGTGGTGTTCTACACCGGCAACGTCTCCGCGACGGTCACCAATTATGGGCCGACCCACACCTGCTGCAACGACTTCACCGGCGCGAGCATGGTGCGCAACATCTCCGTCGACGGCGAGGGCACCGAGAGCATCGAGACCTGGCTCGCGAAGAAGGACGGGGGGACGTTCTACCTGCTCGGTCTCTCCGGCAAGGCGCGGCTCGATGCACTGCTGATGCCGCGGCCGGTCGAGACCATCGGTTCTGGTCCCGCCGTCAACGTCGAGGGGCTGAGCGACATGCGCAAGCTGCGCCCGCAGGGCCAGCGCGTGGGACGCGCCGGCTGGAAGGACGCGGCGATCGAGGCGGCGAAGCCGGCCATCGGCCGTCTCGCACAGGCATGGTAACGGGACCAGGGATGCGGATTCTGGGGGCGGCGATAGGAGTTGGGCTCGCAGCGTCGTGCATCGCCTCCGCGCGGGCGCAGATTCCGTCGATCAATCCCGGCGTGATCCAGAACGACGTCGACCGGCAACGAAGGCAGCTCGAACAGCAGAGCGCGCCGCCGAAGCTCAACGGCCCGGCGGTGATTGGCGGCGAGCGGGAGAAGTCCCAGCTCCTGAAGCCGGGCGGTCCCAAGTTCCGCCTGCGCAACGTCGAGTTCGACGCCTCCAAGTTCATCACGCCGGCCGAGCTCGCCGAGATCGCGAAGAAGTACATCGGCAAGAACGTCGACATCGCCTCGCTGCTGCAGCTCGTCGCCGACATCAACGCCATCTATACCGAGCGCGGCATCGTCACGGGCATCGCGACGCTGCCCGAGCAGGATGCCAAGGGCGGCATCGTCCGCGTCAAGCTGACCGAAGGCCGGCTCCAGAAGACGACCATCGAGGGCAACAAGCAGACCCGCACCGAATACATCCTTCAGCGCGTGAAGGAGCCCGAAGGCGAGGTCCTCGACGTTCCAAAACTCAATCGCGACGTGATCTGGTTCAATCGAACCAACGACGTGCAGATCAAGGCGCTGCTGCAGCCCGGAACGAGCTTCGGCCTGACCGATCTCCAGTTCGCCGTGATCGAGCCGCCGGTCGACACCCTGCAGCTCTTCACCGACAACCAGGGCGCGGAAAACACCGGGCGTTGGGAGGGTGGGGCCTTCTACAAGCGCCACGGCCTGTTCGGTGTCGACGACCGCCTGACCTTCTACGGCGTCCGTTCCGACGGTAATCTCAACGGCAACGTCGCCTACAGCATTCCGGTCAATCCTTGGGGCGGCCGCGCCGGCGTCAGCTATACCGAAGGCAAGATCAAGATCATCCAGGGGCCGTTCGTCGCGCTCGACGTCACCGGACGCTCGAGCCAGGCCGCGGTCAATTTCAGCCAGCCGATCTGGGTCACGCAGAACTGGCTAGTGCTGCTCAACGCCGCGGAGACCGAGGGCAAGACGGTCAGCCGCTTCGCCACGGTCGCCGTGACCCATGATCATTACGACAAGGCCACGGCGGGCCTCTCGGTGACCAATTCCGGCAACACCTATTCGATCACGGTTTCGCCGGCGGTGAACTACATCACATGGCAAGACCACGTGCTCGGCAATAATCGCACGTTCAACACCTATACCGGCTCGATGTTCGCGACCAGCGCGGCGGGACCTGCAAATTTCAGTACCAATGTGCTGGCGAGCTGGCAGTACACGCAGGAAAAGCTGCTACCGGGCGACCAGATCTTCTCGATCGGCGGTCCCACTACCGTGCGCGGTTATCCCTCCAACTCGGCGTCCGGTGACAGCGGCTACTACTTCAACGCCGAGCTGCACTACAATTGGTCGCAATGGCTCAGGGGTTTCGACACCTACATCTTCACCGACTGGGGCGCGGTGTATTCGACGTTCCCCGGGATCACCGAGCTGGGCTCGGTGGGCGTCGGCTTCTCCTGGACTTATGCCTCGTTCATGACGTTCGAGGCGAATTACGCGACGCCGCTGAAGATGGCGGTCTCGACCCAGCACCACTACGAGGCCTACGGCCGGGTCATTTTCCGGCCGTTGTTGATGTTCCAGAAGCAGGAAACTCCTGCGCCTGTGGCGGCGGTTGCCGGCAGGAGTAGGTCGTAGGACGTAGGGGGGACGCGCTTAACGCCGCAGCGTGAACTCATCCGGGCCGCGGCGCTGCTCCCACTTCGCCTGTTCCAGCTCGGGCCGGTCGCATTCGATTTCCGGATAGCCGATGCAGAGATAGGCGATGAATTTCCAGGTGTCCGGCACGTCGAGAATGGCGTGAATGCGATCCGGATGGAGGATCGATACCCAGCCAAGCCCGATGCCCTCGGCGCGCGCGGCCAGCCACATCGCGGTGATCGCCGCGACCACGGAATATTCCGTCGTCTCTGGCATCGTCGCGCGGCCGAGGCCGTGACCGACATCGCTGGCCTTGTCGGCGAAAACGGCGAGGTGGCCGGGGGCCTGTTCGAGACCCGACAGTTTCAGAGTGGCATAGCGCGCCGCGCGCTCATCGGCATAGGCATTCAGTGCGTCGGCGTTGCACGCTTTGAAGTCGTCGATCACGGCGCGACGCCGCGCGGCGTCATCGACGATGACGAAGCGCCAGGGCTGGCTGAGGCCGACCGAGGGTGAGAGACAGGCTGTCTCGATCAGGCGATCGATGGCGCCGTCCGGCAACGGGTCGGTGCGAAAGCGGCGCACGTCACGGCGCCACACGAACAGCTCGCGCAAGTGTTGGCGGAAGGTCTCGTCGAACTCGACCACGACGTCAGTGTCCGATCTGGAAGGCTGCGGCAACCAGCAGGATCAGGATCTCGCCGGTCTGCTCGAACGCGCCGAGAATGTCGCCGGTCTGCCCGCCGATCTGGCGGATGGCAAGTCGCGCCAGCATCAGGCCGGCAAGCGAGAGCAGGATCAGGCCCACCAGCGCCTTGCCCGGTCCAAGCGCCAGCGCGAGCGCGAGGATCCCAACGGCGAAGGCGATCGCAATGCTGCGGCCCGGCGGTGATCCCGCACTCGCCGACAAGCCGTCAGGTCGCGCAGGTGGAACCTGCGACATGAAGGCCGGCAAGCCCGCGCGGGCAGCAGTATGCGCAGCGCACAGCGCGAGCGCGACGGCCCACGGATTGGCGATCGCCGCGAGCGCGCTCCAGCGCAGGCCGAACGACAGGATCAGCGCGCAGACGCCATAAGTGCCGATCCGGCTGTCGCGCATGATCTCGAGCTTGCGCTCGCGCGTGCGGCCGCCACCGAGCCCGTCGGCAGTATCGGCAAGGCCGTCCTCGTGCAGCGCGCCGGTCATGAGGGCGGTCGCGGCCAGCGCGAGCAGGGCGGCAAGATTCGGTGCCAGACCGAACCGGCTGGCGAGCTTGTAGACCAAGGCGCCGGCAAGGCCGACCGCCAGCCCTGCAACGGGAAGCGCCCATGCCGCGCGCGCGATGGCCCCGTCGCCAGCTGGCTTCGACGAGGCGACGGGAAGTATCGTCACGAACGATACCGCCATCCTGAGATCGGCGATGACATTCCGCAAGAATTCGTCGCGCGGCATCATTTCAGCTTCATCGGCAGGCCGGCGACGACGAACTCGGCCTCGTCGGCAACGGCCGCGATGGCCTGGTTCATGAATCCGGCCGCGTCGCGGAAGCTCCGCGCCAGCGCATTGTCGGGGACGATGCCGAGGCCGACTTCGTTGGTGACGAAGACGACGGGGCTCTTCTGGGCGCGCAGGAAGACGGCGAGCTTCATGACTTCGTGATCCCAGTTGCGCTGCGCATGCATCATGTTGGAGAGCCACAGGGTCAGGCAGTCCACCAGTCTAGGCCCGCCGCCATCGGTTTCCATCAGCGCCTGCAGAAGATCGAGCGGTACCTCTCGCTCGATCCAATCGGTTGAGCGTCGTCTGCGATGCTTTTCGATGCGTGCTTCCATTTCCGCGTCGAGCGCCTCGGCCGTCGCGATGTAGACGGGACGGCCCGGAAAGCTGCGTGCGCGTTTTTCCGCATGGGCGCTCTTGCCCGATCGCGCTCCGCCCGTGATCAAGATGACGGCCATAAAGGTCTCCTGTGGGCCTGACTAATCACCAAACGCGGCCAAAGACAAAGCCGAAATCAGGCAGTCGGGGGCTTGCGTTCGGCCTTCGCTTTGCGCAACAGGGGCAAGACAGGAGGCGGGTGTGGGTTTTGCGGGTGCGATGGCGGTTGCGATGGTGGTGGATGCCCTGTTGGGCTGGCCGTCGTGGTTGTTCGCGCGGATCGGCCATCCCGTCACCTGGTTGGGCGGGCTGATCTCTGCCATCGACACCGCCTGGAATCGACCGTCCGATCCGCAGGCATTTCGCCGCGCCGCTGGTCTCGCCGGAGCACTCGTCGTGATCGCGCTCTCCGTCGCGCTCGGCTGGGCGCTGCAGTCCCTGCTTCCCTTGGGCTGGACTCAGATCGTACTGGTCGGCGTCCTGGGCTGGCCGCTGGTCGCCTTGCGTTCGCTGCACGACCACGTTGCTGCCGTCGCAAATCCCATGCGGGCCGGTGACATCGCGGCCGCACGCGACGCGGTCTCGCGCATCGTCGGCCGCGATCCCCTGGCGCTCGAGGAGGCCGGGATCGCTCGCGCGGCGATCGAGAGCCTCGCCGAGAATGCATCCGACGGCATCGTCGCACCGGTGTTCTGGGGCGCGCTGTTCGGTCTTCCGGGGATCCTCGGCTACAAGGCGATCAACACGCTGGACTCCATGATCGGCCATCGCTCCGAACGCCACGAAGCCTTCGGCTGGGCTGCGGCGCGAATCGACGATGTCGCCAATTTCATTCCGGCGCGGCTGACCGGATTTCTGTTCGTGCTGCTGGCGCCACGGCGATCGGAGGCGCTGTCTTGCATGATGCGGGATGCACGCCGACATCGATCGCCCAATGCCGGCTGGCCGGAAGCCGCCATGGCGGGTGCGCTTGGTGTGCGGCTCAGCGGTCCGCGAATCTATCACGGCAGCACCACCAACGAGCCATGGTTGAATGAAGGTGCGCGCGATCCGCTTGCTGCCGACATCGATCGGGGATTGACGGTCTACCGCCGCGCTATGCTGCTGCTCGCCGGTGTCCTTGCGATCCTGGCCTTCGCGTGAAAGAACAGCGCATGCGCGAGCACGGTGGAAATCTCGATCTGGCCCAGCAGCGTTTCGGCGGCCCCGCGGAGCACTGGATCGATCTGTCGACCGGGATCAACCGCCTGCCTTATCCCGTGGGCGAGGTGAGCTCGCGCGCATGGAGCGCGTTGCCGTCGCACGGCGACATCGAGGCGCTGCATCAGGCGGCGCGGCAGGCTTATCGCACGAGCGCGGCGGTTGTCGCGCTTGGCGGCGCACAGGCCGCGATTCAACTGCTGCCGCAACTCGCGCCAACCGGCCACGCGCGCATCCTCGCGCCGACCTACAATGAATATGCCGGGGTCCTCTCGGCCGCGGGCTGGGAGGTCCAGGAGGTCGGGGAGCTCGACGCGCTGGCGGGCGCCGACCTCGCCATTGTCGTCAATCCCAACAATCCTGACGGCCGATGCCACACACCAAGGGATTTGCTGGCGCTTCTGCCTCGCGTCGGCCGTCTCGTCATCGACGAGAGTTTTGCCGATGTGGCCCCGCAGCTATCGCTTGCATCCGAGGACCGGCCGGGGCTGCTGATTCTGCGCTCCTTCGGAAAGTTTTACGGCCTTGCCGGCCTGCGGCTCGGTTTCGCGCTCGGCAATTCGTCCGACATCGCCAGGATCGCCTCGATGTCGGGGCCTTGGCCGGTCTCGGGAGCGGCGATCGCGATCGGTTGCCGTGCTTTGGGTGACGATGCTTGGGCTGAGGCCGCCTCCGCGCGGCTCGCGCGAGACTGTGGTCGCCTCGACGGCATGGTGCAGTCGCAAGGCTGGACGCTCGTTGGCGGGACGCCGCTGTTTCGTCTCTACGCGACGCCTGACGCGCTTGCCGCGCAGGAGAAGCTGGCGCGTCGCCATATCTGGTCGCGCGTGTTCGGGCGGGAGCCGACATGGCTGCGCCTCGGGCTTCCGGGCGGCGAATCCGAATGGACGCGCCTGGCCGAGGCGCTAGCGCGCTAGCGCGAGCAGGCCTTCGACGTCGAGATGAGCTTCCATGTGATCGGCGAGCGCATCGAGCGCGCTCTCGACCCTGGCGTGATAGGGCTCGTCGCCGGCGGCAATGTCGAGCTTTGCCAAGAACGCCTTGCGGAAATCATCCGACGTGAAGAGGCCGTGCAGATAGCTGCCTTGCACGCGCCCGTCGCGCGAGATTGCGCCTTCCGGTTCGCCGTTCAGCCTTGCGAATGGCCGCGCGCGATCCGGCCCATCGGTGCGGCCGATGTGGATTTCATAGGCCTCGATCGGCTGTTCTGTTGCGGCATGCACGGCCGCGACACGCGTCAGCGTCTTCTGCGGGCTCATCACCGTCTCGACATCCAGAAGCCCGAGACCCGCTGTGTCGCCCGCGGGGCCCTCGATCCCCTCGGGATCCGTGACGCTGCGTCCGAGCATCTGATACCCGCCGCAGAGGCCGAGCACATGGCCGCCTCTGCGGTGATGCGCCAGGAGATCGATGTCCCAGCCTTGCGCGCGCAGAAAGGCAAGATCGCCGCGGGTGGATTTCGAGCCGGGGATGATGACGAGGCGCACGTCGCCGGGAATGGCTTCGCCCGGCCGCACCATCACGAGATCGATGCCGGGCTCGAGCTTGAGTGGATCGAGATCGTCGAAATTGGCGATCCGCGACAGCGCGAGACAGGCGATCTTGCATTGGCCGGGCTTGCGCGCATCGCTCAGGCCCAGCGCATCCTCAGCCGGCAGCTCGCCGGCGCGCCCGAACCAGGGCAGCACGCCAAAGCCGCGCCATTCGGTCTTTTCTTCGATCAGTCTGTAGCCGTCGTCGAACAGCGTGGGATCGCCACGGAACTTGTTGATGACAAATCCCTGGATCATCGCGGCATCATCGGGGTCGATCACCGTCTTGATGCCGACGAGTTGCGCGATGACCCCGCCGCGGTCGATGTCGCCGACCAGCACGACCGGCACATCGGCTTTGCGCGCAAACCCCATATTGGCGATGTCGGCCTTGCGCAGGTTCACCTCGGCCGGGCTGCCGGCGCCTTCCACCAGCACGAGATCGGCACGCGCCTTCAGCCGTTCGAAGCTCTCCAGCACCGCAGCCATCAATGACGGCTTCATCGCCGCATATTCACGCGCACGCGCGGTCGCAATGCGCTTTCCGTGCACGATCACCTGCGCGCCGACATCCGTCTCCGGCTTCAGCAGCACCGGGTTCATGTCGGTATGCGGCTCGACGCGCGCGGCGAGCGCCTGGAGCGCCTGGGCGCGGCCGATCTCGCCGCCGTCGACGGTGACGGCCGCGTTGTTCGACATATTCTGCGGCTTGAACGGGAGCACGCGCGAGCCGCGACGCACAAAGGCGCGCGCGAGGCCGGCGACGATGAGCGATTTGCCCACGTCCGAGCCGGCCCCCTGGATCATCAATGCGCGCGCCATCGCGAGTTTCTTAGAACTCGACGCCGGCTTGCGCCTTGATGCCGGAGCGGAAGGGATGCTTGACCAGCGTCATCTCGGTGACGAGATCAGCGACCTCGATCAGCTCGTCCTTGGCGTTGCGGCCGGTGAGCACGACATGCGTCATCGGCGGCTTCGAGGTCGCCAGGAATTCGACGACCTCCGCGATGTCGAGATAGTCGTAGCGCAGCGCGATGTTGATCTCGTCGAGCACGACCATGCGGAGATTCTGGTCGAGGATCAGCTCCTTGGCCTTCTGCCAGCCGGCGCGCGCGGCGGCGATATCGCGGGCGCGGTCCTGCGTCTCCCAGGTAAAGCCTTCGCCCATGGCGTGGAACTGGCAGAGGTCGCCGAAATGGCCGGTCAGCATGCGGCGCTCGCCGGTATCCCAAGCACCCTTGATGAACTGCACGACGGCGCAGGGGAAGCCATGGGCGACGCAGCGGACGATCATGCCGAAAGCCGAGGAGGACTTGCCCTTGCCGGCGCCGGTGTGGACGATGATGAGGCCCTTTTCGCCGCTCTTGGTCGCCATGATCTTGTCGCGGGCGACCTTCTTCTTCGCCATTTTCGAGGCGTGGCGGGCGTCGGTTTCGTCGGCCGTCTGGGTATCCGGTTCTGACGTCATCGGACGGGGTCCTTCGGCTTGACAAGAGGCGGTCGGGGGCAAATGGTGGCCCGGCGTTGGTTCCTGTCCTACGACAGGCGAAGAGGGAATGCGATAGGGTCCGAATCGGCAAGATTTGGTTCCAAAATGCAGCCGCCCCCGCGACCGTGACCGGAGAGATGCCCGAAGCCACTGATCCCCTTGGGATCGGGAAGGCGGGGATCGAAGGGGAAACCCTGCTCCGCAAGCCGGGAGACCTGCCAGCGCGGACGATTTTGGACCGGCGGACGGGGTGTTCCGCGACGGGGAAACGGGCCTTCGCAAGAACGGTTCGTGGGCCTCTTCGCTTCCCGCTGTTTATTCTGGAAGAAGCGATGACCGTCACACTTCATGTCTGCATCACCTGCCGCGCCGGCGAGACGCTTGGCGAGGGCGAGACGACGCCCGGCAAGCGCCTGCATGGTGCGATCCTCGAGGCCGGCGTGCCCGACGGCGTCAGCGTGGTTCCCGTCGAATGCCTGTCTGCATGCAACCAGGGTTGCTCGGTCGCGCTCAGCGCGCCCGGCCGCTGGTCCTATGTCTATGGCCGTCTGTCGGATGCGAATGCGAGCGACGTGGTCGCGGGCGCCGCGGCCTATGCAGCCGCGTCCGACGGCCTCGTGCCCTGGCGCAGCCGCCCGGAGATCTTCCGCAAGCAGTCGCTTGCCCGCATTCCCCCCATTCTCCCCTTGGCCGTCGTGCCGGAGGCCGCCGAATGAATTCGCTCGCAAAAGTCCCGGTCACGGTCGTCACCGGCTTTCTCGGCTCAGGCAAGACCACGCTGATCCAGCATCTGCTTGCCAATGCCAACGGCAAGAAGCTCGCGGTGCTCGTCAACGAGTTCGGCAGCGAGGGCGTCGATGGCGAGATTCTGAAATCCTGCGCCGATGCGAATTGCCCAGAAGAGAACATCATCGAGCTCGCCAATGGCTGCATCTGCTGCACCGTCGCCGACGATTTCATTCCGACCATGGAGAAGCTGCTGTCGCGGCCGGTGCGGCCCGATCATATCCTGATCGAGACCTCGGGCCTGGCGCTGCCCAAGCCGCTGCTGAAGGCGTTCGACTGGCCGGAGATCCGTTCGCGCATCACGGTCGATGGCGTGATCGCGCTGGCCGACGCCGAAGCTGTCGCTGCCGGCCGTTTCGCGCCGGATCCTGACGACGTCGAAGCGCAGCGTGCGGCCGATGAAAATCTCGATCACGAGACCCCGCTATCGGAAGTGTTCGAGGACCAGATTGCCTGCGCGGATATCGTGCTGCTGACGAAGGCGGATCTTGCGGGCGCGGCAGGCCTCGAAGCGGCCAAGGCGGCGATCACCGCCGAGATGTCGCGCCGCGTGCCGATGCTGGCGATCACCGACGGTGCGATCGACGCGCGCCTCATCCTCGGCCTCGGTGCTGCCGCCGAGAACGATCTCGCCGCGCGTCCATCGCATCATGACGGCGAGGAGGATCACGAGCACGACGATTTTGCCTCCGTCGTGATTGATCTTCCTGAGGTCACCGATATCGACACGCTGGTTGCATCCGTCCAGCGTCTGGCGCGGGAGCAGAATGTGCTGCGCGTCAAGGGTTACATCGCGGTGGAAGGCAAGCCGATGCGCCTCTTGCTGCAAGCGGTCGGCGAGCGCGTGCGCCACCAGTTCGACAAGCCCTGGGGCGCAGGTGCGAGGCAATCAAAGCTCGTCGTGATCGGCGAGCATGGCGATATCGACAAGGCCGCGATCAGGGCAGGACTTGGTATTTCAGGACTTGGTCTTTCAGGAACTGGAATCTGATGCACGTCGTCTTCCGCGAGAGCCGCGGTCTCGAGGAGACCGCGATACCAAGGGACATCGGCCAGGATCCGGCCGATCTCGTGGTGCTCTCGTATTCGGATTCCGATCTTGCCGCATTCGCGGCCGGCTGGCGCCGTGGTCGCGACAGCCTGCCGTCACTACGGCTCGTCAATCTCGCAGAACTCCGCCATCCGCTCTCGGTCGACACCTATATCGAGCGCACTCTGGCGCAGGCGCGCGGCATCCTCGTGCGTCTGATCGGCGGCGAATCCTATTGGTCGTACGGGCTCGCGGCCCTGCAGCAACTGGCGAAGGAGCGCGGCATCGTGCTGGCCGTGCTGCCGGCGGACGGCCGCGACGACACGCGGCTGGATGCGTATTCGACCCTGCCGGTCTCGACATTGCGGCGGCTCAAGGTGCTCTGCGACACCGGCGGCCCCGTCGCAGCGCAAGCCGCGATCGCGCAGCTTGCGCTGGCCTCTGGCCTTTATGCCGGCCCGGTCATCGGCGAGATGACCGTCCCCGAGATGGGCTTTTATGATCCGGCGCGCGGCGTCATTGCCGCGCCGGCGTCGGGTGAGGGCA
The DNA here is from genome assembly GCF_055811835.1 of Bradyrhizobium sp. WSM4874. Taxonomy (NCBI): domain Bacteria; kingdom Pseudomonadati; phylum Pseudomonadota; class Alphaproteobacteria; order Hyphomicrobiales; family Nitrobacteraceae; genus Bradyrhizobium; species Bradyrhizobium sp. WSM4874. Next base: position 56,488 of record NZ_JBVVPR010000003.1, on the reverse strand, counting down.
GGCCGCGAGCGCTCGTGACCTTCTATCGCTCCTACCTCACCGCCGCGGATACCGGCCCCGTCGATGCGCTGATCGCGACGCTGCGCGAGCGCGGCTTTGACGCGCATGGTGTGTTCGTCACCTCGCTGAAGGCCCCGGGCGTTGCGGATTGGTTGCGCGGGTATTTCGCGCAAAACCCGCCGGCCGCGATCGTCAATGCGACGGCGTTCTCGGCGATCGGCGACGACGGCACCACGCCGTTCGATGCCGCATCCTGCCCGGTGTTCCAGGTCGCGCTCTCCACGGCCCGGCGCGAGGATTGGGCGAGCTCGCTCCGCGGCCTGTCGCCCGGCGACCTTGCGATGCATGTGGTGCTGCCCGAGGTCGACGGCCGCCTGTTTGCGGGCGTGGTGAGCTTCAAATCGGCGGCGATGCGCGATCCCGATTTGCAATTTTCGCATCTGGCACACAGGCCCGATGAGGAGCGCGTGAAGGCCGTCGCCGCGCGCGTAGCGGCCTGGCGTCGCCTCGCCGAGAAGCCGGCCGCCGACAAGCGCATGGCAGTCGTGCTCTCCAACTATCCGGGCCGCCCGCATCAGATCGCGCATGCGGTGGGTCTCGATGCACTGGCCTCGGTCGAGGCCCTGGTGTCCGACCTCGCGAAAGCTGGCTTCGATGTCGATCCGGTCCATGCGCTTGGCGAGACGCTGCTCAAGCGGACCTTGAGCTGGAGCGTTGCCGATTACCGCGCTGCGCTCTCGCACCTTCCGCAAGTGTTGCAGGATGACCTCGCGCAAGCCTGGGGCACGCCGGAAACCGATCCGGGGTGTCGCGACGGCGCGTTCCATTTCGCAGCGATTCCATGTGGCCGGTCGATCATCGCGGTTCAGCCGGAGCGTGGCGATGCGACCACGCGCGATGCCGACTATCACGATCTCGCCCGCACGCCGCGCCATGCCTATGTCGCGTTCTATCTCTGGCTCCGCGAGCAGGGCTGTGATGCGGTCGTGCACATGGGCGCGCACGGCACGCTGGAATGGCTGCCCGGAAAATCCGTGGCGCTGTCGCAGGCGTGCTGGCCGGAAGCCCTGATCGGCGAATTGCCCGTCATCTATCCCTTCATTGTCAACGATCCCGGCGAGGCCGCGCAGGCCAAGCGGCGCGTGGGTGCCGTCACGATCGGCCATCTGCCGCCGCAGCTCGCAGCATCAGCGGTGCCGGACGGGCTGCGCAGGCTTGAACAGCTCCTCGACGAGTACTCGACGGCTGATGGCCTCGATCCCGCCCGTCGCCAGCGTCTGATCGCCGCGATCCGCGACGAGGCGCGCGCGGTTGGCCTCGAAGACGATCTCGGCCTCGATGCAGCGGCCGCGCCGGCCGAAGCGATCCCGCGGATCGACCGTTTCGTCTGCGATCTCAAGGAAAGCCAGTTCGGTGACGGCCTGCACGTGTTCGGCCGCGGCGCCTGCGGCGACGCTGAACGTGACGCGCTACGTGCCGCGCTTGCGGGACGCCGCGTCGCGCCGGGGCCGTCGGGCTCGCCCTATCGCGGCCGCCAGGACGTGCTGCCCACGGGACGTAATCTGTTCGCCGTCGATCCGCGCGCGGTGCCGACGCCGTCGGCGCATGCGCAAGGCATTAAGCTCGCGGAAGAGCTACTGCGTCGTCATCTGCAGGATCATGGTGACTGGCCAAAGGGCCTTGTCGTCGATCTCTGGGGCTCGGCGACGATGCGGACCGCGGGCGAAGAGTTTGCGATGGCGCTGCATCTGGCCGGCCTCGCGCCGCGCTGGGATCACGCATCCGGCCGTGTGACCGGCTACGACATCATCGCGCCTGCCGAGCTTGGCCGGCCCCGCATCGACGTCACGCTGCGTGTCTCGGGCCTGTTTCGCGACGTCTTCTCAGGCCTCGCGCAATTGTTCGAGGCGGCAGCCGAGGCGCTGTCCGCCCGCGAGGACGAGGGCGGCGAGAATCCTTATCGCCATCGTACATCGCGCGTGTTCGCGCCGCGTCCCGGACAATACGGCGTCGGCCTCTCGGCAATCCCGGACGCCTTCACGCCCGAGACGCGCCACGCCGCCGGCGAAGCGTGGCTCTCGGCATCGTCATGGGCGTTCTCGGCCGATGGCGAGATCACGCTCGATCGTGCCGGTATCGAGAAGCGGCTCGCATCCGCCGATGCTTTTGTTCACGTCCAGGATTTGCCGGAAACCGATCTTCTGCTCGCGGCCGACTATGCCGCGCATGAGGCCGGCATTGCGGCCGCCGCAGCCCATCTCGGCGCGGCAGGACCATCGCTCTATCATCTCGATGCGACGCGGCCCGAGCAGCCGCATGCGCGTACGCTGACCGAGGAAATCTCCCGTGTCGTCCGCGCGCGCGCGGCCAACCCGGCCTGGATCGCCGGCATGATGCGCCACGGTTTTCGCGGGGCGGCCGAGATCACCGCGACGCTCGAGCACATGGCCGCCTTCGCGCATCTGGCCGGCGCCGTGCCGCCGCATCTGTTCGACCTCTACTACGATGCCACGCTCGGCCATGACGACGTCCGCGCCTTCATGGCCCGTGAAAATCCGGCGGCGCTGGCCGCGATGGAGACGTGTTTCACGCGCCTGTATGAAGCTTCGCTCTGGCGAACGCGCCGCAATTCGATCGCGGCTGCGCTGCGGGAGGCGTCATGAGCGCTTCCGTGGTCAAGGGCTGGTGTCCCGGCGCGCTGCGCCCGATGCAATCGGGCGACGGGCTCGTGGTCCGCGTGCGTCCGTTCGGTGGACGGCTCGAAGCGGCACAAATCTCCGGATTGGCCCATCTCGCCGAACGCCATGGCAACGGCCTGATCGACGTGACCAGCCGGGCCAATCTCCAGATCAGGGGCGTCAACGAGACCAGCCACAGGCTGCTGCTCGACGGCCTTGCGCAACTGGCGCTGCTCGACCCCGACGCCGACACCGAATCCCGTCGCAACATCCTTGTGACGCCGTTCTGGCGTGCCGGAGACGCAACACAATCGCTCGCTGCCGAACTCGAGGAGGCGCTCGCCGATAGCACGCTCGAACTTCCAACCAAGTTCGGCTTCGCCATCGATGACGGCACTTCACGCGTGCTTGCGGGCGATTCCGCCGACGTGCGGATCGAACGCGATCGTTCCGGCGGACTGCTGGTGCGGGCTGATGGCGACAAACTCGGCCGCGCCGTCGCGCGTGGCGAGGCCGTGACCACCGCTCTCGCATTCGCCGATTGGTTCGTGATCTCAGGCGGCGCCAGGGGCGGGCGGGGGCGGATGGCGGCGCATCTTTCAGCCGGTGCAATCTTGCCGGCGGCCTTGCGCGGCGAGGCCGAGCCGGCGCCGATCATGGCCGCGGCGCGTCCCGGCCTCTATTCGCAAGGTGCGATGGTCGGGGTCGCCTTCGGACAGATGGCGCATGCGACGCTCGACCAGTTCGCCGGTTGCGGACATGCGCTACGCATGACGCCATGGCGGATGGTTTTGAGCGAAGGCAAGCGCGCGATGCCGAGCGCGCCCGGTCTTATCACCGAGGCCTACGACCCTGCGCTGCGCGTGATCGCGTGTAGCGGTGCGCCACGCTGTCGCGAGGCGCATGCCGATACCCGCGGCCTTGCCGCAGCCCTGGCGCCGAACATCGGCGCGGCCGCACGGCTCCACGTCTCCGGCTGTGCCAAGGGTTGCGCCCATTCCGGTCCCGCGGCCATCACTCTGGTCGCGACCGGCGCAGGCTTCGATCTCGTGCGCGGTGGGTCGACACGCGATGAGCCCATCCTGCGGGGACTGAACCGCGAAGACATCGTCAAGGATCCCTCCATCCTGATGGGAGGGCACTGATGCCGCACACGTACGAGACCGACGGCGCGGCGATCTACCGGCAGTCCTTTGCGACCATCCGGGCCGAAGCCGATCTTGCGCGCTTCACGCGGGATGAGGAGCAGGTGGTGGTGCGGATGATCCATGCCGCCGGCATGGTCGGCCTGGAGGCGCATATCCGCTTCACATCAGGCATGGCGGTGGCTGCGCGCGCGGCCTTGCAGAAGGGCGCGCCGATCCTGTGCGACGCGCGCATGGTCTCCGAAGGAATTACGCGCGCGCGGCTTCCCGTCGCCAACGCCGTCATCTGCACCTTGGGCGACGAGACCGTTCCCGCGCTCGCGCAGTCCATGCGCAACACCCGTTCGGCTGCGGCTTTGGAGCTATGGCGCCCGCATCTCGACGGCGCGATCGTGGCGATCGGCAATGCGCCGACTGCGTTGTTTCATCTCCTCAACATGCTGGAGGACCGAGACTGTCCGCGGCCCGCGGCGATCATCGGCTGTCCCGTCGGCTTTGTCGGCGCGGCCGAATCCAAGGCTGCGCTGATGGCCAATCCCCCGGTGCCGGCGCTGACGGTCGAGGGCCGCCTCGGCGGTTCCCCGATCACGGTCGCCGCCGTGAACGCACTGGCGAGCCGGAGCGAATAGCGATGGGACGCATCATCTGCTGCGGTCTCGGCCCTGGTGATCCCGATATGATGAGCGTGCGCGCCGATCGCATGGTGCGCGGGGCGAAGCATGTCGCCTATTTCCGCAAAAAGGGCCGGCCCGGACAGGCGCGCCGTATCGTCGAGGGCATGTTGGCTGCCGACGTCACCGAATATCCGATGGAATATCCGGTCACCACGGAAATCGCCTTCGACACGCCCGAATACATCCAGCTGCTGGCCGGCTTCCATGACGAATGGGCGGAACGTCTGGCGCGGCTGGCGCGCGCGGTCGATGTCGTCGTGCTCTGCGAGGGCGATCCATACTTCTACGGCTCGTTCATGCATCTGCACACGCGCCTGCAAGGCCGTGTCGAGATCGAGGTGATCGCCGGGATTCCCGGCATGGTCGGCTGCTGGAATGGCGTCGGACAGCCGATCGCGCTCGGTGATGACGTGACGACGGTGCTCATGGGCACGCTCGCCGAAGCAGAGCTCGAACGCCGCATGCGCGATTCCGATGCGCTCGTGGTCATGAAGACCGGGCGCAATCTCGCCAAGGTGCGCCGCGCGCTCGCGTCCGCCGGACGGCTGGACGACGCGTGGCTGGTCGAGCGCGGCACCATGCCCGGCGAGCGCGTGGTGCGGCTCGCGGAGATCGATGCCGCCGACTGCCCCTATTTCGCGATCGTACTCGTGCACGGCAAGGGCCGGCATCCGGACGCCGCCGAATGAGGGGCACGCTGACCATTGCGGGCCTCGGACCGGGCAGCGATGCGCTGGTGACGCCCGAAGTCTCCGCCGCGCTTGCCGCCGCGACCGACATTCTGGGCTACGCGCCCTATGTCGCGCGCGTGCCAGCGCGGGCAGGGCTCACTTTGCATCCGTCCGACAATCGCGAAGAATTACAGCGCGCCAGCGAGGCGCTGCGGCTCGCGGCCGAAGGCGGGCAAGTCGTCATCGTGTCCTCCGGCGACCCCGGCGTGTTCGCGATGGCGTCCGCCGTGTTCGAGGCGCTCGAACGGGCGCCGCGATGGCAGGAGCTGCCGATCCGTGTGCTGCCTGGCGTCACTGCGATGCTGGCGGCTGCCGCGCGCGCCGGCGCGCCGCTCGGCCATGATTTCTGTGCGATCAATCTCTCCGACAATCTCAAGCCGTGGGCGGTGATCGAGAAGCGCCTGCGGCTCGCCGCGGAAGCCGATTTTGCCATTGCGATGTATAATCCGCGTTCGGCGAGCCGGCCGGAAGGATTTGGCCGTGCGCTCGCAGTGCTGAACGAGGCCGGCTGCGGCGAGCGCCTCGTGATCTTCGCGCGCGCGATCAGCGCCGCTGATGAAAAGATCGAAACCGTCAGGCTGAACGAGGCGACGCCCGAGATGGCCGACATGCGCACGCTGGTGATCGTCGGCAACTCGCAGACACGCCGGGTCGGCCGCTGGGTCTATGCGCCGAGGCAGGCCCGATGACCCAGCCACTGCATGATCTCGGCCGCGCTCTCGACCCGCAATCGTTCCGGCAGTTGCGGTCGCGCGATCATGACCACAGGCAGGCCGAGCCTGCGGGCTGCGTCTATCTTGGCGCGGGCGCCGTCGCCGCCCGAATTGCGGGCGACGATCCGGGTGATGCCTCGCGCGCGCATCATCTCCAGTTCGCTCTCAAGCGTGAACGGCCCGCGCGACACGATCACGTCCGCGGCGAAGGGCAGCGTCGCTTCGGGCGGATCGACGAATCTCAGCGTGTAGGCGTGCTGCGGCTTGGTCGCGAACGGTGCGACGTGCTGGCGGCCGATGGCGAGGAACACATTGGCCGCCGCCTCAGGCAGTGCGGCGACCGCGGCGTTGACGTCTGGTATTTCGATCCAGTTATCGCCGGGCGCTTTAGTCCAGGGCGCACGCTCAAGAGCGATCAGTGGCGTGCCGGTTTCCGCGCATGCCGCGACCGCATTGCGGCTCATCTCGGCGGCAAAGGGATGCGTCGCATCGATCACATGGGTGATCTCTTCGCGGCGGATGTAATCGGCAAGGCCGCTGACGCCGCCAAAACCGCCGATCCGCGTCGGCAACGGCTGACCGGCGGGCGCGCGGGTGCGGCCGCCATAGGAATAGATTGCGTCAATGCCGGCACGCGCGATCTCCGCCGCAAGCAGGCTCGCGTCGGCCGTTCCGCCCAGAATGAGGGCGCGCGTCATGGCTGATCCCTGGCTGACCATCATTGGTATCGGCGAAGATGGCCTTGCCGGGCTGTCCGAGGCAAGCCGAAAGGCGCTCGATAATGCTGAAACTGTGTTTGGCGGTGAACGGCATCTTGCACTGGCCGGCGTCACCGGGCGCGGCCGTCCATGGCCGGTGCCGTTCGATGCAGAGGTCGTGCTGAGCCGCCGTGGCCGCCCAACGGCGGTGCTCGCCTCCGGAGATCCGTTCTGGTTTGGCGCCGGCGCGAGCCTCGCCGAGAAGCTGGACGCCGGCGAGTGGATTGCGCATTCCGCGCCGTCGACCTTCTCGCTCGCCGCCGCGCGACTAGGCTGGCGCCTCGAAGCGATTGCCTGTCTCGGCCTCCACGCTGCGCCATTCGAGCGTCTGGTGCCGCATCTGGCGCGAGGTGCACGCATCATTTGCCTTGTGCGCGATGGCAAGGCGGCAGGCGATCTTGCGAAATGGCTGACGCAACGCGGATGGGGTGCCTCGGCATTCTGTACGCTCACCGCGCTTGCCGGGCCGCGCGAAAGTATCGACGAGCATCGCGCCGACAGCTTCGCAGGCGATCTTGCCGGAAGTCTGGTCGCGGTGGCCGTGGAGGCGAGAGGAACGCAGGGTCTTCCCCGCAGCTCGGGACTATCGGACGAACTCTTCGTCCATGACGGCCAGATCACCAAGCGTCCAGTCCGTGCGCTCGCGCTCTCGGCGCTGGCGCCGCGTCCCGGCGAACGGCTGTGGGACATCGGCGCCGGCTCCGGTTCGATCTCGGTTGAGTGGGCGCTGTGCGGCGGGACGGCGATCGCCATCGAAGCGCGCGAGGATCGCGTTGCGAACATCCGCAACAATGCGGCGGCGTTCGGATTGGCGCATCGAATCACAGTCATCACGGGAAAGGCGCCTGAGGCGCTTGCTGCCCTGGACGGGCCTGACGCCGTCTTCATCGGCGGCGGTCTCGACATCGCGACGTTCGACGCAGTCTGGTCGCGGCTCGCATCCGGAACGCGACTCGTCGCGCATGCAGTGACGCTGGAGACGGAAGCGCTGTTGGGTGAGCTGCACCAGCGCGATGGCGGCGAACTGATGCGGGTTGAGATTGCGCATGCCGCTCCGCTCGGCCGCTACCGCTCCTGGCAGGCGGTGCGGCCGGTGGTGCAATGGAGTGCGGTCCGATGAAGGTGGCCGGGCTCGGATTCAAGCGGGACGTCACGCTGGCTTCGCTGCGTGAGGCGCTTCTGGCGGCCGGCGGTCCCGAAGGCCTCGCAGCGGTGGCAACGGTCAGCGACAAGGCGGACGCGGAAGTGCTGAAGCAGCTTGCGCGCGAATGCGGCGTGCCGATCAAGGCGGTCCCCGCCGAAATGTTGGCTGGCATCGACACGCCAACGCGGTCAAAACTCGTCGCCGAAAAATTCGGGACGGGATCGGTCGCCGAAGCGGCGGCCCTCGCGGCAGCTGGTCCGCGCGCGCGATTGATTGCGACGCGGGTGGTCTCGCAGGATCGCACCGCGACCGCGGCAATTGCGGAAGGGGACGGCGCATGACGGTGCACTTCATCGGTGCGGGGCCGGGTGCCCCTGACTTGCTGACGTTGCGCGGCCGCGACCTCATCGCCGCCTGTCCGGTCTGTCTCTATGCCGGCTCACTGGTGCCCGAAGGCGTGCTGGCGCATTGCCCGCCCGGTGCGCGGATCGTCAACACCGCGCCGCTGTCACTCGACGACATCATCGCGGAGATCGCCGCCGCGCATGCGGACGGCAAGGACGTAGCGCGGCTGCATTCGGGCGACCTCTCGATCTGGTCGGCGATGGGCGAGCAGCTCCGCCGCCTGCGCACGCTCGACATTCCCTACACGGTCACGCCCGGCGTTCCCTCCTTCTCGGCCGCCGCGGCTGCGCTGGAGGCCGAGCTGACGCTGCCCGGCCTTGCCCAGACGGTGGTGCTGACGCGCACGCCTGGCCGCGCCAGCGCGATGCCGGAAGGCGAGAAGCTCGCCGCGTTCGCCACCACCGGCGCGGTGCTCGCGATCCATCTGTCGATCCATCTGCTCGACAAGGTTGTCGCCGAGCTGACGCCGCACTATGGCGCGGATTGCCCGGTCGCGATCGTTTGGCGTGCGAGCTGGCCCGACCAGCGCATCGTCCGCGCCACGCTCGCAACACTCGACGCTGCTGTCGGAGCCGAGATGGAGCGTACCGCGCTTATCCTGGTCGGCAAGACTCTGGGCGCGGCGGATTTTTCCGAGAGCCGTCTCTATGCTGCCGACTATGATCGCCGCTATCGGCCGGTCGGCGCCGAGCCGCGCTTTCCGGAGGTGTCCTGATGGCGGCAGGGCTCGTCATCTCCGCGCCGGCCTCCGGCGTCGGCAAGACGACGCTGACGCTGGCGCTTGCCCGCGCCTGGCGCAACAGCGGATTGCGGGTGCAGTGCTTCAAGAGCGGCCCCGATTACATCGATCCCGCGTTTCATGCAGCCGCGACAGGACGCGCTTCGGTCAACCTCGACAGCTGGGCGATGGATCGCGGGACAATCTCGCATCTCGTCAGTCGCGGCATTGACGCCGATGTCGTGCTGGCCGAAGGCTCGATGGGCTTGTTCGACGGCGTGGCCGCGCGAGGCGTCTGCGGCACCGGGGCGACCGCCGACATTGCAGAGATGCTGGACTGGCCGGTGCTGCTGGTGATCGATCCCTCGGGACAGGCGCAAACGGCGGCGGCGATCGCCGCGGGCCTTCGCGACTATCGTCCCGGCGTGCGGCTCGCAGGCGTCGTGCTCAATCGCGTTGCGAGCCCCCGCCACGAAGCTCTCGTGCGGCATGCGCTGCTGGATGCCGGCATCGCCGTGTTCGGCGCGCTGCCGCGCCATGCCGAGATCAGCCTGCCGAAACGGCATCTCGGCCTGGTGCAGGCCGAGGAGCAGGCGGAGATCGGCAAGCTGATCGACGAGGCCGCACGCTTCGTCGCCGAGCATGTCGATCTCGACGCAGTGCTGCGTTCGGCTGCCACCTGGTTGCCACAACCCGTCGCGAGCGGCATCAACGTGACGCCGCCCGGCCAGCGCATTGCGTTGGCCCGTGACGCCGCGTTCTCCTTCGTCTATCCGCATATGCTGGAAGCGTGGCGCGCGGCGGGTGCGGAGATATCGACATTCTCGCCGCTTGCCGATGAAGGCCCTGATCCGAGTGCCGATGTGTGCTGGCTGCCCGGCGGCTATCCCGAGCTGCAGGCCGGCAAGATCGCGGCCAATGCGCGCTTCCGCAACGGATTGCGCGCCTTCGCCAAAACGCGTCCGGTGCACGGCGAATGCGGAGGCTATATGGTGCTGGGCACGGCGTTGACCGACGCCGACGGCATCCGCCACGAGATGACTGGCCTGCTCGGCCTGGAGACGAGCTTTGCCAAGCGCCGCATGCATCTGGGCTATCGTCTGGCCGAACTCGCCACGCCGATGCTGGGTCATCAAGCCGGTGCACGCCTGCGTGGCCACGAATTCCACTATTCGACGATCCTCGCGCAGCCCGACACGCCGCTGGCGGTCGTGCACGACGCGACAGGCGCGGTCATCGCCGAGACCGGCTCGCGGCGGGGACAAGCCACCGGCACGTTCTTCCATCTGATCGCGGAGGACCGGTGAGCGGCTTTGTGTCCTTTGTCTCCGCCGGCCCCGGCGATCCCGAGCTCCTTACGCTCAAGGGTGCCGCGCGCCTGCGCGAGGCCGACGTCGTGCTCTACGACGATCTTGCTTCGGGCGCGATCCTCGATCTGGCCCGGCCCGGCGCCAATCTCGTCGCGGTGGGCAAAAGGGCAGGGCGGGCCTCGACCAAGCAGCACCATGTCAACCGCCTGCTGGTCGACTATGCCGTAACAGGCGCGCGCGTGGTGCGATTGAAGTCGGGCGATGCCGGCATCTTTGGCCGGCTCGAGGAGGAGCTCGAGACGCTGCGTGAAGCGGGCATCGGCTACGAGATCATTCCGGGCGTAACTGCGGCCTGCGTCGCTGCGGCCCAGGCCGGCATTCCCCTGACCCGGCGCCATACCTCGCGCCGGGTGCAGTTCATCACCGGCGCGGACGTCACCGGCGAGCTGCCGCCAGACCTCAATTGGGTGGCGCTGGCCGATCCGGAGGCGACGACCGTAGTCTATATGGGCCGGCGGACCTTTCAGGCGCTGGTCGTCAAATTGATCGAGCACGGCCTCGCCCCGACCACTCCGGCGTTGCTTGCCGAATCGCTCGGACGCCCCGATGAGCGGCTGGTCCGCACCACCATTTCGGAACTTGCGGAGCAGCTTGCGCGGGGCGGGGCGGCCTCGACGGCGGCCGTCATCCTGTTCGGCGCGCTGGCGGGGGATTATCCGTCATGACGGCCACGGCCACCCTTCGCCCCTTGACGCCCGGCTGGCGAAAGGGGCACACAGGAGAGGCATGGTGCTCGACGCGGCGCAAAGCGCCGGAGCATAATCGGGAATGGGGATGGGCGGACCCAGTTGCGGCGCCCAAAACCCCAGCCGCCCCCGCGACTGTAAGCGGTGAGGGACTTCGATCAGCCACTGGGCCGCAAGGTTCGGGAAGGCCGGAGACTCCCAGTGAACCGCGAGCCAGGAGACCGGCCGTGCACGTTTTGAGGCCAAGGCCGTCGGGTGTGACGGCAAGAAGGATCTGAGCCATGCATATCGAACCCGGACTAGTCTCGGACGCCAAGCTCGTGCTGAGTTACGCAACCGGCATCGCCGTCGGCGGCGTTGCGTTGAAGCTCGCGGTCGAGACCGTGCGCGAGCAGGGCATCACGTCGTTCGCGGCGCGCACGCTCGCCACTACGGGACTTGTATTTATCTTCTTCGAGATCCTGCCGCACTTCCCGGTCGGCGTCTCCGAGGTGCACTTCATCCTCGGCTCGACCTTGTTCCTGCTGTTTGGCGCGGCGCCCGCGGCCTTCGGTCTCGCGTTCGGCCTGCTATTCCAAGGCATCTTCTTCGAGCCGCCCGACCTGCCGCAATATGGCATGAACGTCACCACGCTGCTGGTGCCGTTGTTCGGAATCCAGGCGATCGCCACGCGGATCATTTCGCGCAACACGGCCTATGTCGATCTGAAGTATCGCCAGGCGCTGGCGCTTTCGACGACCTATCAGGCGGGTGTCATCGCCTGGGTGGCGTTCTGGGCGCTTTATGGATCGGGCTTCGGTGCGACCAACCTCGCCAACATCGCGACCTTCGCGGCGTCCTATGCGCTGGTCATCGTGATCGAGCCGCTCGCCGATCTCGGCGTGCTGGCGCTGGCGAAGTCATTGCGCGGCGTCACCGCATCCAGCCTCGTCACGCCGCGTTTGCACAACGCGGCCTAGAGACAAGCGAACGGGCGGCCGTCATGGCCGCCCTTCGCGGGCACGATGCTCACGCTCTCCCTGATAGGCATCGGTTGCGGCGATCCCGAGCAGCTCACGCGCGCCGCGATCACTGCCATCAACGCGGCCGACCTCGTCCTGATCCCGCGCAAGGGGACGGCCAAGTCCGACCTCGCCGATCTCAGGCGGACGATCTGCGCAGATGTGCTCACTAGCGACAAGACGCGCGTTGCAGAGTTCGATCTGCCCGTGCGCGACGCCGCTGAAGCGGATTATCGCAAGGGCGTGGACGATTGGCACGATGCCGTCGCCGCGGCCTGGTCGCAGACGATCGCAGATCGTCTCGAAGGCGAGGGCAAGGTCGCGCTGCTGATCTGGGGCGATCCCTCGCTTTATGATTCCTCGCTGCGCATTGCGCGGCGGCTCAATCCCTTGCCGAAAATCGAGGTCGTGCCCGGCATCACCTCGATCCAGGCGCTGTGTGCGGCGCATGCGCTGCCGCTCAACGACATCGGCGAGCCCGTCCTGGTCACGACTGGCCGCCGCTTGCGCGATGGCGGTTGGCCCCAAGGTGTCGATACCGTCGTGGTGATGCTCGACGGGGGCACGGCGTTCCACTCGCTTGATCCGGCGGGCCTGCACATCTGGTGGGGGGCCTATCTCGGCATGCCCGATCAGATCGTCATGTCCGGCGCGCTGGCCGAGATCGGCCCGCGTATCATCGCCGTCCGGCAAGAGGCGCGCGAACGGCACGGCTGGATCATGGACAGTTACATCCTCAAGCGCAGGCTGTGAGGCAAGCGAGGCAGCATGCTCCCCGAATGGGTCACCCAACAATGCCCCGATATCTCCGCAGTCCATCGCGAGGCGGCGGTGGCGCGGCAGGCGCAACTGACGAAACCGACCGGCGCGCTCGGCCGGCTCGAGCAGCTCGCGATCGAGCTTGCCGGCCTGCAAGCAACCGAGCAGCCGCGCGCGGCGCGGGTGCCGATCATCATCTTTGCCGGCGATCACGGCATCGTCGCGCAGGGCGTCTCGGCCTATCCGCAAGAAGTGACCATCGCGATGCTGGCGAATTTCGCCTCCGGCGGCGCCGCGATCTCGGTGCTCGCGCGTGAGCTGGGGTCCAGCCTGGAGGTCGTCGATGCCGGCACACTGGCGCAGGAGGAGATGGCCGGAATCGTGACCGACAAGCCGCGCAGCGGCACGCGCGATTTCAGCATCGAAGCTGCGCTCACCCCCGCAGAGCTGGCATTCGCCTTCGAAGCCGGCAGACGTGCGGTGACGCGCGCACAGGCCGGGCAGCCCGATCTTCTGATCTTCGGCGAGATGGGCATCGGCAACACCACGACATCGGCGGCGATCGCGGCCGGCTTGCTCGGCGTGAGCGCCGCGGAGATCGCGGGCAGCGGCACCGGCATCGACGCGGCCGGCCGTGCGCACAAGGCGCGGGTGATCGATGCTGCAATCGCACGCCATGCCATTGCAGGCGCTTCGCCCGAAAAGATCCTGTGCGCCGTCGGCGGTCTCGAGATCGCGGTCATCTGCGGCGCCATCATTGCGGCCGCGCAAGCCCGCATCCCCGTGCTGATCGACGGCTTCATCGTGTCGGTGGCGGCGCTGGCGGCGGCGCGGCTCAACCCGTCGTGCCAGCCGTTCCTGCTGGCCTCGCACCAGTCCGCCGAGCAGGGGCATCGGCTGGTGCTTCGCGCGCTGAATGTGCAGCCGTTGATCAGCCTCGATCTCAGGCTCGGCGAAGGATCGGGCGCGGCCATCGCGCTGCCGCTGGTGCGGTCGGCGTGTGCGCTCCACAACGGCATGGCGACCTTTGCGCAGGCCAATGTGCCGGATCGTCCGGCCTGATCAAATCATCGGCTGATTGACGGAGCCGACGCGCCAACCGGTCGCGAGCCGGTCGATCCGGGTCAGCGACAGCGGATCGATCACAAAGCGCAGGGCCGCTTGTGGCGTCAGATCCAGCGCGATGCACAGCGCCGCGCGGATCGTGCCGGAATGCACGACGAGCGTTGCGGCCCCGGCGCCGATCTTTGACAGCCCCAGCCGGACGCGCGCGACCTGTTCCTCAAAGCTCTCGCCGCCCGGCGGCCGTCCGCGCGCCGCATCGCTCCAGAACCGTGCATAGGCCTCGCCACCGGTCGCGGCGAGTTCGTCATGCCGACGGCCGGTCCAGTCACCAAAATTTTGCTCGCGGAATTCGTCCAGCTGCAGCGGCTCGAGACCCAGCGCGCGGGCCGTCTCGACCGTGCGCCGCGACGGGCTCGCATAGCTCGCGGCGTCCCGCGGCAGGCGCTGGCGCAGCGCCTCCAGCTGCGCGCGAGCGCCGAGATCCGCTGGCGCGTCGGCTGCATGGATCGTCCCCGTGACGCCATCGACGGGCGCGTGCCGTATCAGCCAGAGGAAGGTCTCGCCTTCCATGCTTATCTCCAAGGAAACTGGTCGTTGTGGCAATAACGCCGCAACTGGCACATTGACTCTGTCTGGATCGTAATCCTAGATGCTTGCGACGGTTTCCCCGAGAGGGGATGAAAAGGGAATGCGGTGCGGGGACCTTGTCCCCAATGCCGTGGCTGCCCCCGCAACTGTAAGCGGCGAATCTTGCGTCACATGCCACTGGGTATCTCGGTCCCGGGAAGGCGACGCAAGGTACTGACCCGCGAGCCAGGAGACCTGCCGTCAGCCGTGGTCACACGCGAAGATGTCGGTCGGGGAGTACAGACATTCGGCTTCATCGGAAGGTTGGGAGCCGGAAGATGGGACCTTGGTTCGCTGTGACGTGCCACTGACGTCATACCGAGGTCCGAGACCGTGTCTCCTGTTCGCATTGTACGACCGCGCGCGTTCCTGCTTGCATCCGCCGCACTCACATCCTTTGCCGTTCTTGATCCCTCCGCCGCGCTGGCGCAGCAGGCTCGCGAACCTCTGCCGCCGGTCGAAGTAACGCCCGCCCAATCCCGCAAGCAGGCCAAGCCCGCCGCGCGGGAGGCGCAGGGCCCACGCCGCGCAGCAGCGCGCCCGCCAGAGGCCGCATCTGTACCGCCCAGGCCTGTCGTGCCGATCGCGGCAGCACAGACGCCGCTCAATACCAATGCCGTCGCCGAAAGCGCCTCGCGCCTCGGCCTGACCGTGCGCGAAACGCCCGCGACCGTGGAGGTGATCTCGGCCGCAACCATGCGCGAGCAGGGCTATCGCACCGTGTCCGACGTCGCGCAGGGCGCGGTGGGCGTCACATCCGGCGACAATCCGGCCGAGCCTTCGGCTTTCTCCATGCGCGGCTTCACCAACAGCCAGATCAACACGCTCTACAACGGCATCAAGATCGGTCCGCAGAACATGACCTCGCGGATCACCGACACGGCCAATCTGGAGGCTGTCGAATTCCTGAAGGGTCCGGCGTCACTGATGTCGGGCGAGGGCGCCGCCGGCGGCGCGATCAACTTCGTCACCAAGCAGCCGCACACCGGAGCGATCCGGAACGAGGCGGATTTCTCCTGGGATTCGCTGAACTCGTTCCGGGCGCATTACGGCTCGGGCGGCAGCACCAATGTGCAGGGGCTGGACTACCGCTTCGACGTCAGCCGTTCCTCGCTCAACGGCTTTGCCGACGACACCAACACCAAGACGCTCGACGTGTCGGGCCAGCTCAACTACCGCATCTCCGACAGCCTCAAGGTCTGGGGTGCGATCGAGTATCGGGAAGATCGCTCGAAAGCTTATTGGGGTGCGCCGCTGGTGCCGATCGCCTTCAGCGGCTCGCATGCGACGACGGGGATCGTGTCCGGCAATTACGTCTCGAACTACAACAAAACCAATCTCGGTGCGGTCACGATCGACGATCGCACCTTCAACACCAACTACAACGTCCTCGATAATCGCAACGTCGCACAGGAGGTCTGGCTGCGCGGCGGTTTCGAGCTGAAGCTGGCGCCCGACCTGACGCTGAAGAGTCAGGCCTATGGTTACGGCGCAGAGCGAACATGGTTCAACAACGAGATCGAGGCGTTCAATTCCGGTACCAACATGGTTGACCGTGAGCGCTTCTATGTCGCGCACAGCCAACGCCTGGTCGGCAACATCACCGACCTGATCTGGGATGCGAATATCGCCGGCTTTGACAATCGCCTGGTCACGACGTTGTCCTCAAGCTACCTTGATTTCGTGAGGCCGGGCGCCGCAAATTTCCCCGGCGATTCCGTTCCGCTGGTCGATCCGCCTCGCGGCTATTACGGCCTGCTCACCATACAGCAGCAGACCGCGCGCATCGACAACGAGGCGCTGTCGTTCGAGGATCGGCTGAAGCTCACGCGCAGCTTCGCGCTGGTTGGCGGCCTGCGTGTCGAGCATATCGGGCTCGACCGCAATTCGACCGACAAGTTCGGTCTGGAGAAGGCGAACTTCCCGTTCTCGCAATCCTGGGTCCCGACCACGGGCCGCATCGGCTACACGTGGGAAGCGGTTCCGGGCCTGACCTTCTTCAGCCAATATGCGACCGGCGCCGACATCGCGGCCAACAACATCTTCCTGCTCAATCCGACTGATCCGCTCAACCTGACCACCGCGCGCACCTATGAGACCGGCGTCAAGCACCTGTTCTGGGACAACCGGGCGGAGTGGTCGTTCTCGGCCTATGACATCCTGCGCAAGAACGTCTATGCCGCGGCCGGCGGCATGCAGCTCAACCTTGCCGGACGGCAGGAGTCGAAGGGCGCCGAGCTTGCCGCGTCCGTGCGTCCGATCGAGCCTCTGCGCCTCTGGGGCAACATCGCCTATGTCGATGCGCGCTACGCCGACTACGATTTTGTCGGCGGCTCGTTTTCCGGCAACACGCCGCCGAACGTGCCGCGCGTCGTCGCCAATGCCGGCGCGTCGTACCGTTTCTTCACGCCCTGGGCGGTCGAGCTCGGTATCACCGGCCGCCATGTCGGCGACCGCTACAACACTGATGCCAACACGGTGACGCTGAAGGCCTACACCGTGGCCGATGTCTACGCCTTCGTCGACATCCCCAAGACCGTGTTCAACGCTGTCGACCAGGCCCGCCTGTCTTTCCGGGTGCGCAACATCGCCGACAAGCGTTACGCGATCTGGGGCGATCCGTTCTACCCAGACCAGATCCTGCTGGGCGCACCGCGCACCTATGAGATCTCGGCCGCGTTCAAATGGTAGGACGCTGATCGATGATGCGCACGATCGTCCTGCTGCATCGATGGCTCGGGATCGCGTTCTGCCTGCTGTTCGCGATGTGGTTCGCGACGGGAATCGTGATGCACTTCGTTCCGTTCCCATCTCTGACGGAAACGGAACGTTTTGCCGGGCTCGTGCCGCTGGCTAGCGCTGAGACGAGGATTGCGGTCGCCGATGCCGTGGCCGCAAGCGGCATCGCGGATGCGACGCGCGTTCGCCTGATCCAGCGCAGCGACGGACCGCTCTATGTCGTCTCGGGGCCATCCCGCGCAAACGCAGTCCGCGCCTCCGATGGGGCCGACGCGTCGGTCAAATCATTCGACGTCGCGATCGCCATCGCGCGAGATCACGCGCGCAGCCGTGGGCTGGATGCCGCGCGGGCCGCGATCGTTGCGCGCTCGGACTATGATCAATGGAGTGTGCCGAACGGCTTCGACCGCCATCGGCCCTTGTTTCGGGCTGCCCTGGGCGACGCCGCCGCAACGGAGCTCTATGTTTCCTCGCTCACCGGCGAGATCGTCCTGGATACGACGCGCAGCGAGCGGACCTGGAATCTGGTCGGCAGCGTGCTGCACTGGATCTATCCAACGGTGCTGCGAAGCAATTGGTCGCTGTGGGATCGCGTGGTCTGGACCTTGTCGCTGCTGGCCCTGATCGCGGCTTTGCTCGGCACTGTGCTCGGGCTTGCGCGGATCAAAGCTCGAGGCGGTCTGATCGACTCGCCCTATCGTGGCTGGCATGCGCTGCATCATCTCATCGGCCTCGCGGCGATGGTCTTCGTGCTGACCTGGATTTTCAGCGGCTGGCTCTCCATGGATCACGGGCGACTATTCTCGCGTGGGCAATTGACCTCGGCCGAATCCAGCGTGATGAACGCCGCACCGAACTGGACGGCTGCCCCATCGATCGATCGGCAGCCTGGAGCGCCGTCGGCCCGTGAGACCGAATGGTTTGCATTCAACGGCACTCTCTATCGGCGGGATCGGACGGGCCTTGCCGCTCAGACCTTGATCAAGGCAGGGGATGCGCCCCGCGATCGACCAACGGGATCTCTGGATGTGCACGAGGTCGAGAGGCTGACAACGCGCCTCGCAGCCGGCTGCGCAGTACCGTCCGTGCTTGCCGACAACGACAACTATCCCGCGCAGTCCACCGTCCCGGGTGCCCCGGTCTACCGCTCCTGCTGCGGCGACCTCTGGTTCGACATCGACGGCGCGGACGGCAACTTGCTGCAAAGGCTGGATTCGTCGCGGCGGGTCTATCGCTGGTTCTACGGCGCACTGCACACGCTGGATTTTCCGGTCCTGGTCGCGCATCCGTTGCTGCGTGACGGCTTGGTCGTCGGGCTCTGCGCCCTCGGCTTTCTGTTCTCCATCACGGGCATTGTCATCGGCTGGCGCCGCCTGCGTCCCTCGTTTGCAGCCTGAGGCCTGGAGTGAGGTCGCGATGCGTTGAGCGGGCAAAACCACCGCTTACTGATCGTACAATAAAGAGAGGCTGAGCCGACTGGCATGCATAGCTCATGAGCACTCGCAGGGCCCTTAGCGCCGGTCTATCGCCTGCAAATTAGACAGTCCGTGCGCGGCGCGTGGATTGCACTGCAGCGGATGTGGCGTTTCGTCCGCGAAAATGCGTGGTGCGCCGCACTTTTCTCGCGTGGAACGATCCACACCGGCGTGCACTCCCTGCGGGCAGCGCTGCACTAAAATGTGCCTCCGCGCGTCCTGCCCGTCGCGGGCTGGTCCAATGCGTTGCGACAACTCTGGCCCTATCCCGAGCCCATCGCTCTGTCGCACGCTCGCAAGCGGTGGCATGACAGGGGATGATGATGAGCGCTCTCGGTTTGCGATTGAACCTGGCGATGGACGGGAAGGACCCGGCGTCCGGTTCGAACGTCGTTCGCAGCTGACCCACACATGAGCACTGACGAAAATCACTGGGAGGTCGGCACCGACATCGGCGGCACCTTCACCGACATCATCGCAATCCGGCACTCCCCCGCGGAGGCGCGGATCGCGAAAGTGCCGTCGCGACCTCAGGCTCCGGTTCAGGCGATGCTGGAGGCCATTGAGGCGGTCGGCCTGCGCAAGAGCGAGGTCAAGCGCTTCGTCCACGGCACCACGCGTGTGACCAACGCCATCGTCGAGGGACGGCTGCCGAAAGTGGCGCTGGTGGCGACCGAAGGCTTTGCCGACGTGCTGGAGATCGCGCGCTATCGCCGCCGCGATCTTTATCGTCTCGATGTCCCGCCGAAATCGCCGCCGCTGGTGCCGCCGGAACGATGTTTTGGCCTTGCCGAGCGCCTCGACCACGAGGGAACGGTGCTGAAGGCGCTGGATGAAGCGGAGATCGAGCGCCTGGTCGCCTGGCTGAAAGCAACCGGCGTTCAGAGCGTCGCGGTCGCACTGCTTCACGCCTATGCCAATCCCGTCCACGAGAAGATGCTCGGCGAGCGCCTCAAGGGCGTCGTTGCCCACGTTTCGCTGTCGCACGAGGTCAATCCCGAGGCGCGTGAATATGAGCGGACTTCGGCGACCGTGTTCAACGCCGCCGCCATGCCGATCGCGGTGGAATATCTGAGCGAGCTGGAGCAGCGGCTGCCGATCGGCCCCGGCCTGCAGGTGTTTCATTCGGCCGGTGCCATGGTCCCGATCTCGGCCGTGAAGCGGCGGCCGCTGGTGATGGCCATGTCGGGCCCCGCGGCCGGCGTCTCCGCATCGGTCAGCATCGCGCGTCAGCTCGGCACGTCGCGTATGCTGACGTTCGACATGGGCGGCACCACCACCGACGTGTGCCTGATCGTCGACGGCCAAGCCGAGATGACCGACGGTCGCATGCTCGGCGACAAGCCGCTGCGCCAGCCGATGCTCGCGGTTCATTCGATCGGGGCGGGCGGCGGATCGATCGTCCGTAATGGTCCCGGTGGCCTGACCGTCGGGCCGGAAAGCGCCGGCTCCGAGCCGGGACCGGCCTGCTACGGCCGCGGTGGTGCCGAGCCGACCATCACCGACGCCAACGCCGTGCTCGGTTATCTCAATCCCGAAACCAGGCTTGGCGACCGGATCGGAATCGATATCAAGGCAGCCAATGACGTCATCGCGCCGATCGCGCGCGCGTTGGGGCTGAGCCTGACCGAAACCGCGCTCGGCATCATCAAGGTCGCGAATGCGACAATGGCGCGTGCGCTCCGCCGCGTCACAGTCGAGCGCGGCATCGACGGACGCGACTGCACGCTTCTCGCTTTCGGCGGTGGTGGCCCGATGCACGCCGCGGGTCTTGCCGATCTCTACGGGATCGCCGAGGTCGTCGTTCCCAGCGCATCGAGTGCGTTTTCGGCGCTGGGCTGCCTCACTGCCGACTTCAGCTTCCTCCAGCAGCAAACCCTGCGCGCTGCGCTTGACGGCATCGACGTCGCCCGTGTGTTCGAGCGGATCGAGGTGCTGATCGACGATGCATCGGCGCCGCTGATTGCCAACGGCGTTGCCGCGACCGAGATTCAGATCGAGCTGGTGGCCTTGATGCGCTACGCGGCGCAGAACGACGCTATTCCGGTGCCGTTCGCGCGACCGCTCGATGTTATCAGGCTGAAGAAGGATTTTCTGGCCCGGCACCATGAGCTGTTCGGCTATGCGACGAGCGAGAGCTGCGTCATCGAATCCGTGCGGGTGCAGGCACGCCGTCCCTCGAGCACCGTCGTGAGCCGGCCGGCCACCGCGGTCAGGACGGTATCCACCGGCGAGCGCAGCTGCTCGTTCGATGGCTTTCACGACGTCGCGACAAGCATCATCGATCGCGCCTCGCTGACCGAAATCGTCAGCGGCCCGGCCATCATTGAAGACGCATGGTCGACCGTGGTAGTCCCGCCCGGCTGGCAGGCGAGGCCGGATGTTTCAGGCAATTTGTTCCTGACGCGAGGGGCCGTATGAAGCTCGATCCGTTCGTCGTCGAGGTCATCAGGCACGGGCTCTCGGCCGCGGCCGAGGAGATGAGTCTGGTGATGACGCGCTCGGCGCGCTCGCCGCTGCTGCGCGAGGCCGGCGACCTGTCGTCGGCGATCACGGACGGCCGCGGCGACCTGGTCGGGCAGGGGCGCGACATCCCGATTCATCTCGGCGCAATGGCCTATACGGTCCTCGAATTGCTGAAGGTGGTCCCGCGCGACAGCCTGAATGACGGCGACGCATTGATCTACAATGTCGGCCCACTCGGCGGCAATCATCTCAACGACGTCAAGGTCGTGCGCCCCGTCTTCGTCGACGGCGAGATCGTGGCGTTCGCAGTCAGCCTCGCGCACTGGCCCGATATCGGGGGAACATGGCCCGGCAGCTATTTTGCGAAAGCCATCGACACCTTCCAGGAGGCGATGCGCATTCCGCCGGTTCTGATCGCCACGGCAGCCGGCGTCAATACGCCGATCGTGCAGCTGCTCAAGGCCAATGTTCGCGATCCCGAATCCTGCGAGGGCGATCTTCTCGCCCAGATCGCCGCAACGAAAGCCGGCGAGAAGCGCATCGTCGAGCTCTGCCGCGAGCACGGCAAGGCGGTCTTCACGGCGGCGCAGGCGCGCCTGCACGATCTCTCCGAAATCGAGATGCGCGAGGCATTGCGCGATCTGCCTGACGGCGTCTACGAGGGCGAGGATTATCTGGACGACGGCGGCGTCAACAACGCGCCCGCGCGCATTCATGTCAAGATCACCATTGCGGGCGACGAAGCGACCTTCGACCTTTCGGGAAGCTGCGACCGCGTCTCGAATTTCTGCAACACGACACCGTTCATGGCGCGCTCTGCGGTGGCCTATGCCGCGCGCATCATGAGCGGGCGCGACATGAACCAGAACGCGGGCGCGCTGCGGCCGCTGACCATCATCACGCGCCCAGGCTCCATCCTGGAGCCGGGGTGGAGTGCCTCGGTTGCGGCCGGCAATCACGAGACCTCGATGCGCATCGTCGATGCGATTTTCCGCGCCATGCAGGATACCATCCCCGAACGTCTGTCGGCCGGCGGGGCGACCACCGCGGGCGTCCTCTTCTTCGCCGAGCCGCGACAGAACGGTTCATGGAAGATGCTCTACGAGGTCCACGGCGGTGGCGAGGGCGCACGGCACGATCGGGCCGGCATCTCGGCGACGCGGGTGCATCTGTCGAATACCTCGAACACGCCGGTCGAGGTGATCGAGGCGAATTACGCGATCCAAGTCGAGCAACAGGCCATTCGCTGGCAGTCCGGCGGCGCCGGCGCGCATCGCGGTGGGGACGGAGTCGTGCGCACCTATCGCATCCTGGCGCCGTCGATGCATCTGACCACCTGCATCGAGCGCATGGTGATGGCGCCGTTCGGCATGCAGGGCGGCGAGCCCGGCAAGGCCTGCCGCATCTCGCTGATCCGGCAGGGCGCGAGCGTCGCGATCGACGGCAAATCGAACCTGGTGCTGCAGCAAGGCGATCTCGTCACGATCGGGACGTGCGGCGGCGGTGGCTACGGCGCCGAGGCCGCGGAATGAAGGGATTGCAATGAGCAGATTGTTGCGAACCGGGCTCAACGCGGGCGACAGTGCGCCCATGGCCGTGGTCGGCGGCGAGGGCGTCTATTTTCATCTGTCGGATGGTCGCAAGCTCATCGACGGCAGCAACACCGGAGGCGGCCTCGGACATCGTCATCCCGCGATGGTGGAGGCGATCCGCCGCGCCGCGGATACGCCCGTCGTGAACGAGGGGTGGACCTGGGTCGGCCGCGAGCAGGCCGCTGACGATTTGATGGCCATCGCCTTCAAGGGCGAAGAGGATTGGGTCGGCGCGGTGCGGTTCTGCATCAGCGGCAGCGAGGCCAATGACATGGCGCTGTCGCTCTGTCAGGCCCTGACGCAGCGGTCCGCGCTGGCAACGCGCGAACGCGCCTATCACGGCATCACGGGGCTGTCGCGCAGCATGACGGTGCAGCCGCAATGGCATGGCGGCCTCGCGGTGCACTCAGGCGGCTCGAAGCTACCGGCGCCAATGGCCTCGGTGCGGATATTGCCGGCGCCGGATGGCGCGATCTACGGCGCGCCAGCCAACAACACCCCGCCCAGCGAATATCTGGCGGATGCCACGCGCCTGCTTTCGGACACGGCGGCAACCATCATCGACTACACGCAGGGCGGCATCTATTACGACGGCGCCTATCAGGACGAGGTGGCGCGGTGCGCGCGGCAGGCTGGCTCCTACTGGATCGCCGACGAAGTGGTGACTGGCGCAGGCCGCGCCGGGCGCTGGTTCGCGTTCCAGGGCGCCGAAAGCCGTCCTGACATCGTGACGCTGGGAAAATCGCTCGGTGGCGGCGCGGCGGCGGTTGCCGCGGTCGTGGTGTCGAAAGACATCGTCGAACGGCTCAAGGGCACGAGCTGGCAGAATTACGGCACGCTGCGCGGCCATCCGATCAGCATGGCCGCCGTCAGCGCTTACCTGAAGGTCGTCAGCGAAGAGGAAATTCTCGAGCACGTGAAGAGCCTTGAAAAGCTGTTCGCCCGCCGCCTGCTCGCCGTCGCGCAGAAACATCCAAGCGTGCAGCGCGTGGCGGGGCAGGGGCTGCACTGGACCGTGGAGCTGCACGGCCCGGACTGGCGCTCCTGGCATGCCGACACCACCGAGGTGCCGATCGCCTCGCGCGTCGCGGAGCGGGCGCTGGAGGCCGGTGCCGTGATCGGGACCAGCGGTGAGCAGACCTCGCTGTTCCTCGCACCGCCGCTCGTGATCTCCGAGCATGAGGCCGAACAGCTTTTGGATGCCCTCGACCATGGTCTCGATGTTGCGGATGAGGAGCAGAAATGAGCGTGCAGCGCACACCATCGGCAGGCGCCGGCTGGAAAGTCCGGACGATGCTGCGTTATGCTGCCGCGCGCCGGCACATTATTGAAATCGTAGCTTAGCCCAAGACATCACCAGGAAATCGCTAATGCGTATCGTCAATGTTGCCGCCGCCCAGATGGGCCCGATCCAGAAAGCGGACAGCCGCGAAGCCGTGGTCAAGCGCATGATCGCGCTGATGGACGAGGCCAAAAGCAAGGGCGCCGACCTGATCGTCTATCCGGAACTGGCGCTCACGACCTTCTTTCCGCGCTGGTATGTGGAGGACCGGGCCGAGTTCGATAATTGGTTCGAGCGCGAGATGCCGAACGCGGCGACCCGGCCGCTGTTCGAGCGCGCGGCGCAGCACCAGATGGCGATGAATTTCGGTTATGCTGAGCTGACGCCTGATGGTCATCATTTCAACACTGCAATCCTCAGCGACAAGGCGGGCAAGATCGTTGGCAAGTATCGCAAGATCCATTTGCCGGGCCATGTGGAATACGACACCAAGCGTTCGCACCAGCATCTGGAGAAGCGCTATTTCGAGCCGGGCGATCTCGGCTTCAACGTCTGGCGCGAGCTGGGCGGCATCATCGGCATGGCCATCTGCAATGACCGGCGCTGGCCCGAGACCTATCGCGTGATGGGCTTGCAGGGCGTCGAGATGGTGCTGATCGGCTACAACACGCCGTCCGTGAATGCGGAGAGGAGCGATGAGGGGGTCGAGAAACGCCTGTTCCACAACCGTCTCTCCGCGCAGGCCGGCGCCTATCAGAACGCGACCTGGGTGGTTGCAGTGGCGAAGGCCGGTAACGAGGACGGACACCCGCTGTTTGGCGGCAGCCTGATCGTCGATCCCAATGGCGAAATCGTCGCCGAAGCGAAGACGGACGAGGACGAGCTGCTGGTCCACCCCTGCGATCTCGATGCCACCACATTCGGCAAGACCACGATCTTTGATTTCGCGCAGCATCGCCGCATCGAGCATTACGGTCTGATCACGAGCCAGACCGGCGCGGTGCCGCCGCCGGAGAAGTGATGTCGATGGCGGACAAGGGCACATCAGGTATTCCCCTGCGCGAGCTCGATCCACGCGATCGCTACAAGCTGCTCTGCGGCGTGGTGGTGCCACGGCCGATTGCGCTGGTGACGACGCTGGATGCGAACGGGGCAGTCAACGCCGCGCCCTTCAGTTTCTTCAACGTGTTTTCGGAGAGCCCCGCGCTGATCGTGCTCGGCCTCCAGCACAAGCCGGATCACAGCCCGAAGGACACCACCCGCAACATCCATCGCGACGGCGAATTCGTCGTTCACATGGTGGACGAGGCGCTGTCGGTGGCGATGAACGACTGCGCGGTCGATTTTCCGTCCGGCGACAGCGAGGTCGCTGCGGCAGGACTCGCGACCCTTCCCTCAATCGACGTGAAGGTGCCGCGCCTCGCCGCAGCACCCTTCGCGCTCGAATGCCGGCGCCATGTCGCGCTGACCTTCTCGCCCGATCGGGAACTGCTGGTCGGCGAGGTGCTCCGGATTCACGCCCGCGAGGGACTCGTCGACGAGGCCAACATGTATGTCGACCTCGACGCCTACCGGCCGATCGGTCGCATGTTCGGCAATCTCTACACGACGCAGCGGGACACGTTCGCGCTTGTCCGCGAGAGCCACGCGCAATGGCTCGCGCGGCAGGACGCCAAAGAGCTGAAGGACGCCTAGTGATTCGAGAACTGCACCGTACCCAGCGCCATCGTGACAGCCGCCTGTGTCGGGTCGATCACGGGGATGCCGAGCGCGTCTTCCAGGGGACGGCGATGGCGCGCCATGCCGGCGCAGCCCATCACGATGGCGCGGGCGCCGTCCTCGTCGCGCAGCGCGCGGCCGACGTCGATCATCCTGGCCAGCGTGCCTTCGCCCGAGGCGGTTTCCGCGACGCTCATGTTGAGCGGCCGCTCGCCGGCAAGGCGGTCGGTCAGTCCCATCTGTCTGAGATAGCGCATGTGACGCGGGATCGAGCGCTGGGCGATCGCGATGACGCCAAAGGTCTCGGCGCGGGCCAGCGCGGTCAGCACGCCGCATTCGGCGATGCCGAACACGGGGCGGTCGGTGCCTTCGCGGCAGACCTGAAGCCCGGGATCGCTGTAACAGGCAATGACAAAGGCAGCCGAGCTGTTGTCGCCCTCGACCAGCCGGCGCAGCGGCATGGCGACGCCATCGACATCGGCCTGGCTTTCAATGCCGAACGGCCCCTCGGCCAGCGTCTGGCAGACCAGTTCGGGGCCGCCCTCGAAGCCGAGCGGCTTCAGCGCGTCCTCCAGCCCCTGCGTCACCGCAGGGTTGGAATTTGGATTGATGACGAGAATGCGCGGTCGGGACATGCTGGTCTTCCTGCAAAATTTCGATCACTTGGCTTGAGCCTATCATGGAGTGCCTCATGACTGAACCCGCTTACGACCTGATCATTCGCGGTGGGCGCGTCGCGACGACAACGGACGTCTTTGAAGCCGATGTCGCCATCTCCGGCGAGACCATCGCCGCTATCGGGCGCGGGCTTCCGTCCGCGAAGCGCGAAATCGACGCGCGCGGCAAGCTCGTTCTGCCCGGCGGCGTCGACAGCCACGCCCACATCGAGCAATTGTCCGCTGCCGGCATCATGAACGCCGACACGTTCGAGAGCGCGACCGTCTCGGCCGCTTTTGGCGGTACGACCACGGTGATCCCGTTTGCCGCCCAGCATGTCGGCATGAAGCTGCCGCAGGTGGTGGAGGATTATCACGCCCTCGCCAAGAAGGGCGCCGTGATCGACTACGCCTTTCACATGATCATCGCCGATGCGACCAAGGAAACGGTCGAGGAGCATATTCCGGCGCTGGTGAAGCAGGGCCACGCCTCCATCAAGATTTTCATGACCTATGACCGGCTCAAGGTCGACGACGAGCCGCTGCTGGACATCCTCCTCGCCGCGCGGCAGTCCGGCGCGATGTTGTGCGCCCATGCCGAAAACCACGGCATCATCGCCTGGATGGTGAAGCGCCTGCTCGCGCGCGGCTACACCATGCCGAAATATCACGCCGTCAGCCACGCCCGCGTGTCGGAGGCGGAAGCCTTCACCCGGCTGATCGGCATGGCGGCACTGATCGACCAGCCCATCATGATCTTCCATGTCTCGACCGCCGAGGGCGCCAAGGTCATCCGCGATTCCCGGGGGCAGGGGCTGAAGGTCTTTGCCGAGACCTGTCCGCAATACCTGTTCCTGACCGCTGCCGATCTCGACAAGCCCGGGGCGGAAGGCGCCAAGTGGATGTGCAGCCCGCCGCCCCGCACGCATTCGGATCAGGAGGCGTTGTGGCAGGCACTGTCGCTCGGCGATCTCCAGACCATCTCGTCGGATCACGCGCCGTATCGTTACGACGAGACTGGCAAGCTGCGCGCCGGGCCCAATCCCAATTTCAAGCAGGTCGCGAACGGCCTTCCGGGGCTGGAGTTGCGGCTGCCGCTACTGTTCGACGCAATGGTGTCGAAGGGGCGGTTGGGCCTGGAAAAGTTCGTCGAGCTGACTTCCACGGCGCCGGCCAAGATCTACAATCTGCATCCGCGCAAGGGCTCGATCGCAATCGGCGCCGATGCCGATATCGCGATCTGGGATCCCAATCGCGAGACCGTGATCGCCGACGAGATGATGCACGACCTCGCCGGCTATACGCCGTTTGCGGGACGCAAACTGAAGGGCTGGCCGGTGTCGGTGCTGTCGCGTGGCCGGGTGATCATCGACGGCAACAAGTGCCTCGCGAGCGCCGGCAGCGGACAGTTCCTGGCACGCAGCGGCGGCGAGGCGGCCAAGCCGACGGGGCGGCTCGTCGCCGACATGGACCCTGAACGTAATTTCGGAGCGAAGCTACTGTGATAGTGGATCGCGCGCGATGAGGATCGTCATCTTCGGCGGCACCGGCTTTGTCGGCCTCAACATTGCGGAGGTGCTGCTCGCGCGCGGGCATGACGTGACGCTGTATGACCGTGCAGAATTGCCGCCATCAGCGCGGCAGTCTCTTGCCAATTATGGCGCACGGCTCAAAGCCGTGCAGGGCGATATCACCGATACAGATGCCATCGATGCCCTCATCGCCGAAGGCGTTGACGCGATCGTGCTTGGAGCTGCGATCACCGCCGGTGACGAATTGGAGAGAGCATCGACCGCGCGCGTTCTCGAGATCAACGTGATGGCCCAGATCCCGATTCTGCTCGCCGCGATCCGTCATGGCGTGCGCCGGGTCGTCAATCTCTCGTCGGCATCGGCCTACGGCGCCGCGGGCGCGCGGGTCGAGAGTCTTGACGAGGAAACGCCCTGCGATCCAGTCTCGTTCTACGCCATCAGCAAGTTCACATCGGAGCGATCGGTTGCGCGTCATGCCGAGCTCTTCGGCGGCGATTTCCTGAGCGTACGGCTGAGCGCCCTGTTCGGACCGTGGGAGCGACCGAGTTCGGTGCGCGACACGCCAAGCCTCCAGTTCCAGATCTTGGCTGCGTTCGCCCGCGGGGAGGCGGCGATCATGCCCGAAGCGGGCATGAGGGACTGGATCTACGCGCCGGATGCGGCCGAGGCAGTGGCACTGCTGATTGAAGCCGATCGGCCCCGCCATCGGCTCTACAACATCTCCAGCAGTGGGCTATGGCCTGCGCTGCAATGGGGCGAGGCCTTTGCGGCGTTGCATCCCGGCCTGCAATGCCGGCTCGCGGCGCCTGGGGAGAAAACCGTCGTCAAGCTGCACGGACCGTATCGCGCGCCGCTGTCGGTGACGCGGATGGCGGATGAATTCGGCTGGCGGGCGCGGTTCGGCTGCGCCGAGTCGGCGGCCGCGATGAGCGCCTGGCTGACGCAGCACAAGGAGTGGATCTGACATGCGGCTGCAGGGGCGCACGGCCATCGTTACGGGAGCCGGCTCCGGCATCGGCCGTGCCAGCGCGAAGCTGTTCGCGGAGGAGGGCGCGCATCTCGCTCTGGTCGATCGCGATGCCGCAGGGCTTGAGGAGACGCTGATCCTGGTTGGCGAGGCCATGACGCATGTTGGCGACGTCGGCGATGCCGATTTCGCCGAGACCGTTGCAAACGATGTGGTGGCACGGCACGGCCGGCTCGATATCCTCATGACCGCCGCCGGCTTTTCCTGCGGCGGCACGGTGCTGACCACCGGTCCCGCCGATTGGGATGCTGTGTTCCGCACCAATGTCGGTGGCACCTGGCTGTGGGCGCGAGCGGCGGTACCGCAGATGCAGCGGCAGAACAGCGGCTCGATCATTACGCTGGCATCGCAGCTTGCGATTGCCGGCGGCAAGGGCAACAGCGCCTATATCGCCGCCAAGGGCGCGATCGTCAGCCTGACCCGAACGATGGCGGTGGACTTTGCGACCGACGGCATTCGCGTCAACGCGATTGCGCCCGGTGCGATCGACACGCCGATGCTTCGCCGCAGCTTTGCCCGTCATGCCAATGCGGACGAGGTGTGCGAAGGCTCCCGCAATCGCCACGCCATGAAGCGGTTCGGCCAGGCCGAGGAGATCGCGCAGACCGCACTTCACCTCGCAAGCGATGCGTCCTCGTTCACGACCGGCACCGTGATGGTGGTCGACGGAGGCTGGCTCGCGGCATGAGTGATGCGCTGACAGAGCTCGAAACGAAGGTTCGCGCCGATCTCGCGCGGATCGCGCATCCCGGTGCCGCCTGGCTCGAACCGAAGACAGGACCGGACGGCAAGCCTGCGCTGGATGTGCTCGTGGTCGGCGCCGGCCAATCCGGCATCGCCATCGGCTTCGGCCTGATGCGCTCCCGCGTCAGCAACACCCTGGTGCTGGACAAGGCAGAGGAGGGGATGGAAGGCCCGTGGCTCACCTATGCCCGCATGCCGACGCTGCGCAGCCCGAAAGACTATACAGGACCTGACCTCGACATCCCGAGCCTGACCTACCAGTCATGGCACGAGGCCCGCTTCGGCAGGGACGCCTGGCAGACACTGAACCTAATCCTGAGGGAGCATTGGGCTGAGTATCTGCTCTGGTTGCGGCGCACGATCGGCTTGCCCGTGCGCAACGGGAGCGAGCTTCTGGAAATCCGGCCGGCGGCAGATGGTTTACTGGCTGCACGCGTGAAACATGGCGATGGCGTCGAGACGCTCCATGCGCGCAAGGTCGTGCTGTCGACCGGGCAGGAGGGGATGGGGAACTGGATGATCCCCGAACCGCTGAGCCATCTGCCGGTGAGCTCGGTCGCAACCGTCGCCGACGACATTGATTTCGAAAATCTTCGCGGCAAGCGCGTCGCCGTGATCGGCGCCGGCGCATCTGCCTTCGATAATGCGGCAACTGCGCTGGAAGCGGGCGCGGCGGAAGTGCATCTGCTGTGTCGGAGGGCACAGATCCAGCTGATCCAGCCCTATCGCTGGCTGACCTTCCGCGGCTTTCTGCGCCATCTCAGCGATCTCGACGATGCCTGGCGCTGGCGCTTCATGCGCACCATTCTCGAGATGCGCGAAGGCTTTCCGCAGCCAACTTACGATCGTTGCGCAAATCACGCCAATTTCACATTGCACGAGGGCGCGCCGATCGAGGCCGCGCGCGAGACCGGCAAGGGCATCGAATTGCAGACGCCGCGCGGCGTCATCGCAACGGATTTCGTCATCTGCGGCACCGGCATCGACATGGATTTTGCCGGCCGTGGCGAGCTGCGCGCATTTGCCGGCAATATCGCAACCTGGGCGGACCGCTACCTGCCCCCGGAGAGCGAACGCAACGCGCGGCTCGGCCGCTTCCCCTATCTTGCCGACGATTACGCCTTCACCGAACGTGTCGCGGGCGAGACGCCGTGGATTTCAGACATCCATCTCTTCGCCATCGCCTCCACCATGAGTTTTGGTCCGTCGGGATCGTCGATCAACGCGATGACGACCGCGGTGCCGAAGCTGATCAATGGCCTGACTCGCGGCCTGTTTCGTGCCGATGTCGAACGGCACTGGGCCTCGCTCCGCGCCTATGACGTGCCACAGGCCGTGGTCACGCGGCCAGCGCGAAACATGGAGGAATCGCGATGATCGTGCATGCGCCGCCGCGACAA
Source organism: Bradyrhizobium sp. WSM4874 (assembly GCF_055811835.1). NCBI lineage: Bacteria > Pseudomonadati > Pseudomonadota > Alphaproteobacteria > Hyphomicrobiales > Nitrobacteraceae > Bradyrhizobium > Bradyrhizobium sp. WSM4874. Next base: position 25,382 of record NZ_JBVVPR010000003.1, on the reverse strand, counting down.
AGCGTCCACAAGAGCGCATCATAAGACTGGCGCGCAACTTGCTTGTTTCTTAACCTGCCTTGCTGGCGTTCTTGTCGAGATTTTTGGGGAAAACAAATGCGTTTTGTGTCTTTCAGGTCGGCATCCTCCGTGCTCGCCACCACCGCGTTGTTGCTCATCGCTACCGCGCCTTCGCAAGCGCAAACCAGGGCCGAGACGCTGCGCTATGTCACCGGCGCGTCTGTCAACACGCTCGATCCCAACATTCCGGGCTCGACGCGCGAATCCTTCGCGCTGAGCATGAGCACCTACGACCGCCTTGTGGCGTTCGGCCGCAAGCAGCTCAACGGCAAATGGGTGTTCGATCTCGACAAGATCACCGGCGAGCTCGCCGAATCCTACGACGTCAGCCCGGACGGACTGAAGCTGACGTTCCGTCTGCGCAAGGACGCCAAGTTCCAGGACGGCTCGCCCGTGACCGCCGAGGACGTGAAATGGTCGCTCGATCGCTGCGTCACCGCTCCGATCCTCGGCAAGGCGCAATTGCTGACGGGATCGCTGACGTCGGCCGACCAGTTCAAGGTAATCGATCCCCTCACGATCGAGGTGACGCTGCCGAAACCCGATAAGCTCGCGCTGCCGAATCTCGCTACGGTCTACCCGCTGATCATCAACTCCAAGGTTGCCAAGGAGCATGCGACCCCGGAAGATCCCTGGGCCACCGCCTGGCTGAAGGAGCACACTGCCGGCAGCGGTGCTTACGTGATCGAGAGCTTCAAGCCCGGCGAGCAGGTGATCATCAAGCGCAACGAGGCCTGGAACCGCGGCTCGCCCGACAAGCCGGCGTTTTTCAAGCGCGTCATCGTGCAGTCCGTGCCGGAGCCCGCGACCCGCGCCAATCTTGTCGAGCGCGGCGACGCCGATCTCGTCGTCGATCTCCAGGCCAGCGACGTGCAGTCGCTCGAGGCCAAGGGCAAGCTCAAGGTGGTCTCGACGCCGCAATACAATTCGATCACCTTCGTCTCGATGAACAACCAGATCCCGCCTTTCGACAACGTCAATGTCCGTCGAGCCATCGCCTTCGCGCTGCCCTATGAGGACATGTTCAAGGCGGCCCTGTTCGGCCGCGGAGCCCCGCTGTTCGGTGCGACTTGGCCGGATGGCAAGCCGCTGAACGGCATCTATCCGTTCCAGGCGCCGGTGAAGACCGATCTCGACAAGGCGAGGGAATATCTGAAAGCCGCAGGACTCCCGGAGGGGTTTTCGACCACCTTCAGCTTCAACGTCGGTCAGGCCTCGACCGCGGAGCCGATGGCGGCTCTCGTGAAGGAATCGCTTGCCAAGATTGGGATCAAGGTCGACATCCAGAAGCTGCCGGATGCGCAGATGTCGACGCAGATCAACGAGAAGAAGCTGCCTTTGTTCACTGAAGGCATCGTCGCCTGGCTGCCCTCGACCGATTACTTCTACCGCAACTTCTACACCGGCAATCAGCGCTGGAATTACAGCTCGATCAACAATCCCGAGCTGGCCGCCATCGCGCAGGAAGCGCGCTTCGAGCCCGACAAGGCCAAGTACGAGGAGGATGGCCGCAAGCTCAACGCGATCCATTTCAGCGAGATGCCGCAGATCCCGCTCTGGCAGCCGAACCAGGACGCCGTGATGGCCTCGTCGATCGAGGGCTATACCTACGAGTTCCATCGTCAGGTCGATTATCGCGACGTCAGCCGCAAGTGATGTCCGTAAGCCAGAGGCTCTGAAAGGTGATGACCGGTCTTGGTGCGACGGTGGTGCGGGCGGGGAGGCGGCTTATGTCGTCGCTGCCGGCGTTGTTCGGCGTGCTGGTCTTCACCTTTCTGCTGATGCGGGTCCTCCCCGGAGATCCCGCAGTGTTCTTCGCCTCGGGGCCCAATGCCGGCAAGGAGGAGATCGAGCAGATCCGCAAACAGATGGGGCTCGACAAGTCGGTGCCGGAGCAGCTCGTGTTCTATCTGTCCGACATCGGCCGCGGCAATCTGGGCCGCTCCATGATGACGGGGCAGCCGGTGCTCAAAGATTTGCGCGAGCGTTTGCCGGCGTCGCTCGAACTCACTTTCACGGCGCTCCTGATCGCGCTGATCGCGGCGGTGCCGCTCGGCGTGATCGCAGCCTTGAAGCCGGGATCGCTGGTCGATCACGGCGTGCGACTGTTCTGTGCGCTCGGCGTCTGCGTGCCGACCTTCGTCTCGGGCCTGCTGCTGATCTATGTGTTCTACTATCTGCTCGGTCTTGCGCCTGATCCGACCGGACGGATTGACGTCTTCACCTCGCTGCCGCCGCAGCGCACCGGGTTCCTGTCGATCGATTTCCTGCTCGCGGGCGACATCGAGGGCTGGTGGGCGGCCTGCAAGCAGTTGATCCTGCCGGCGGTGAGCATGGCCCTGTTCGTGATCGCGCCGTTGGCGCGAATCACGCGTGCTTCGATGCTGGTCTCGCTCGGCAGCGATTTCGTGCGCACCGCGCGCTCGGTCGGATTGTCCTGGCAGAAGGTCGTCGTCACCTATGCGCTGCGCAATGCGATCCTTCCCGTCATCACCATTGCGGGCATCGTGTTCTCGACCATGCTTGGCGCGAACGTCCTGGTGGAGAAGGTGTTCTCCTGGCCGGGCGTCGCCTCCTACGCGCTCGATGCGCTGCTGTCGTCCGACTATGCGCCGGTCCAGGGTTTCGTGTTGCTGATGGCTGGCATCTTCGTGCTGGTCAATCTCGTGGTCGACATCTGCTACGGCATCGCCGATCCCAGGGTGTCGATCGGATGACGAGCGCAACCCTCCGCCATTCGGTCTGGATTTTGCGCGGCAACCCGCTGACCGGTGTCGCCGCGGCGGGTGTCCTGCTGTTTGTCCTGGTCGCGATCTTCGGACCGTGGCTGGTGCCCTATGATCCCGTCGTCTCCAATGTCTCGGAGGCCCTGCAGCCGCCGAGCGCGGCGCATCTGGCCGGCACCGACCAGCTCGGGCGCGACGTGTTCAGCCGCCTCGTCGTTGCGGCCCGCCTCGACCTTGCCATCGCGGTCTCGGCGGTCGGAATCTCTTTCGTGATCGGCGCCGTCGTAGGCTCTTTCTGCGGCTATGCCGGCGGCAGGCTCGACCGCTCGGTCGGCCGCTTCGTCGACGTCATGATGGCCTTTCCGCTGTTCGTGCTGGCGATGGCGATGGTTGCGGCGCTCGGCAACCGGATCGAGAACATCGTGATCGCGACCGCGATCATCAATCTTCCCTTCTACATCCGCTTCGCGCGCGCCGAGGTCAACGTCCGGCGCAATGTCGGCTGGGTGGAGGCGGCGCGATCCTGCGGCGAGAGCCATTTCTCAGTGGTGCTGCGCTTCCTGCTGCCGAACATCCTGCCGGCAATGGCGGTACAGATCTCGCTCAATCTCGGCTGGGCGATCCTGAACGCCGCCGGCCTGTCCTTCATCGGCCTTGGCGTCAAGCCGCCGACGCCGGAATGGGGCATCATGGTCGCGGAGGGCGCCCGCTTCATCTCGACGGGGCGGTGGTGGCTGGTGGCCTTTCCGGGCCTCGCGCTGATGATGGCCGTGCTGTGCTTCAATCTCCTCGGTGACGGGATGCGGGACATTCTCGATCCGCGCATGCGCACATGAGCGAGACGCTCCTCGAGATTGACGATCTCCACGTCTCGTTCTCGACACGGCGTGGACTGGTCGAGGCCGTGCGCGGCGTCACGCTCGCGGTCGAGGCCGGCGAGATGCTGGGCCTCGTCGGCGAGAGCGGATCGGGCAAGTCGGTCACCGGGTTTGCCACAACGCGACTCCTGGATTCAGCCGGGCGCGTCACTCGCGGAAAAATCCTGTTTCGCGGCCAGGACGTCACAAAGCTCAGGGGCGACGATCTCCGTCAGCTCCAGGGCGCCGCGATGTCGATGATCTTCCAGAACCCGCGGGCGGCGCTCAATCCGATCCGCGCGATCGGTCTGCAGATCGCGGACGCGATCCTCACTCACAAGCGGATATCGAAGGACGCCGCCCGCGCCGAGGCGCTGGAGCTGTTGCGCGCCGTTCAGATCCGCGACCCCGAGACGCGGATGAACGCCTATCCGCACGAGCTCTCCGGCGGCATGTGCCAGCGCGTCATGATCGCGATCGCGATTTCCTGCAATCCCGCTCTGTTGATCGCCGATGAGCCGACGACCGGACTCGACGTCACCACGCAGAAAGTGGTGATGGACCTCTTGGCGGAGATTGCCGCCGCGCGCGGCATGGCGACGATCCTGATCACGCACGATCTCGGCCTCGCGGCGCGATATTGCCGCCGCATCGCCGTGATGGAGCGCGGCCGCATCGTCGAAGAGGCAAGCCCGAGGACGCTGTTCGGCGCGCCGCAGCACGCCTATACCAGGCGCCTGGTGGCGGCGTCGCCGACCGCGACCTCCGGGATCGCGGACCTCGTGACGGAAGAGGAGCGGGAGCGCCATGCGGCTGTCGTCAGCGGGCCCAGGCAGGAGCCCGTTCACGGAACTCCGCCGCTGCTGGAAGTGCGCAAGCTCGCGAAACGCTTCGACGAGGGCGCTGCGGCGGTGGCGGACTTCTCGATGACGATGGCCGGCGGCGAGAGCGTCGGCCTCGTCGGCGAATCCGGCTCCGGCAAGAGCACGACGTCGCGGATGATCTGCCGCCTGATCGACCCGAGCGAAGGCGAGATCGTGTTCGACGGGCAGTCGATCGGCCACGTGGCGTCGCGCGACTTTCACCGCTCGCGCTTGCGCAAAGACATCCAGATGGTGTTCCAGGATCCGAACGAGAGCCTCAATCCGCGCTTCACCGCCTTCGATTGCATCGCTCATCCCTTGATGCGGCTCGACGGCATGCGTGGGGGCGATGCGCTGCGCAAGCGGGTGGAAGACTGCGCCGAGCGTGTGGGGCTGCCGCTGGATCTGTTGCCGCGCTTTCCGCATCAGCTCTCCGGCGGCCAGAAGGCGCGCGTCGGAATCGCTCGCGCCATCGCCTGCCGGCCGCGGCTCCTGGTGCTGGACGAGCCGACCGCCGCGCTCGACGTCTCCGTGCAGGCGGTGGTGCTGCAACTGCTCGACCGCCTGCGGCGCGAGAACGACATCGCGCTGCTGTTCGTCAGCCACGACCTCAACGTGGTGCGCATGCTCTGCGACCGCACTATCGTGCTGCGCAATGGCGGCATCGTGGAGCAAGGCGAGAGCCGGGCGCTGTTCGACAATCCCAAGACCGATTACACGCGCAAGCTGGTCGAGGCGATCCCGCATATCGAGACCGGCCCGGTACTGGCGGCCGCGCTTTGAGGTCTAAATGGTGCGGATCTCCCGCTGGCGAAGGCCCGGTTAGTGGCATACCATTTGCACGCCAATGAGCTCTGGTTTCACCTGTTCTTGGCCAACGATGGCCGGCATCGCGGCACTATTGGGAGGATTTCATGGATCGCAGGACCGTATTGAAGGGACTGGCCGGCGCGGGCGGTCTGGCATTGAGCGGCCTTTCGGCCCCGGCGATCGCACAAGGCGCCTCCGCGCGCACCCTGCGCTTCGTGCCGCAAGCAAATCTCGCCAATTTCGACCCGATCTGGGGCACGCAATATGTCGTGCGCAATGCCGCCGCGCTGGTCTGGGATACGCTCTACGGCGTCGATTCCGCGCTCCAGCCGCAGCGGCAGATGGTCGAATCCGAGGAAGTGACCGACGATGGCACCACCTGGACGTTCAAATTGCGGCCGGGACTCAAATTCCATGATGGCGAGCCGGTGCGGAGCAAGGACGTCGTTGCGAGTCTCACCCGCTGGGCGGCGCGCGATCCGATGGGGCTGATGCTCAAGGCGCTGCAGCAGGAACTCACCGCTGTCGACGATCGCACCTTCAAATGGGTGCTGAAGCAGCCGTTCCCGAAAATGCTCTATGCGCTTGGCAAGAACAACTCGCCTTGCGCCTTCATCATGCCGGAGCGCATTGCGCAGACCGACCCGTTCAAGCAGATCGGCGATTATGTCGGCTCGGGGCCGATGAAGTTCGCCAAGGGCGAATGGGTCCCCGGCGCGAAAGCCGTTTTCGAAAAATTCGCCGACTATGTGCCGCGGCAGGAAAAGTCGTCATGGCTCGCCGGCGGCAAGCAGATGCTGATCGACCGCGTCGAATGGATCGTGATGCCGGATCCGGCGACCGCTGCGGCCGCGTTGCAGAACGGCGAGATCGACTGGTGGGAGAACCCGATCGCGGACCTCGTCCCGGTCCTGAAGAAGAACAAGAACATCAGCGTCGACATCGGCGACCCCCTCGGCAATGTCGGCTCGTTCCGCATGAACTTCCTGTATCCGCCCTTCAACGACGTGCGGGCGCGGCGCGCGGTGCTGATGGCGATGAGCCAGGAAGACTATATGCGTGCGCTCGTCGGCGACGATAATTCGCTGTGGAAGCCGCTCCCCGGCTTCTTCACGCCCGATACGCCGCTCTACACCGAGGCGGGCGGCGAGGTCCTCAAGGGCAAGCGCGATCTCGACGCTGCCAAGAAGCTGCTCGCCGAGAGCGGTTATTCCGGCCAGCCGGTGACGTGTCTGGTGGCGCAGGATCAGCCGATCACCAAGGCGTTCGGCGATGTGACCGCCGATCTCCTAAAGAAGCTCGGTATGAATGTCGACTTCGTCGCGACCGATTGGGGCACGGTCGGCTCCCGCCGCGCGCAGAAGACGCCGCCCGGACAGGGCGGCTGGAACATGTTCCACACTTGGCATGCGGGTTCGGACTGCATCAATCCGGCGCCCTATACCGCCATTCGCGCCAACGGCGACAAGGCCTGGTTCGGCTGGCCGAACAGCCCCGGCACCGAGAAGGAGGTCACGTCCTGGTTCGAGGCCAAGAACCTCGACGAGGAGAAGGCCGCGGTCGCCCGCCTCAACAAGGTCGCGCTCGAGGACGTCGTCTACGCGCCGACCGGCTTCTTCCTCAGCTACACGGCCTGGCGCAAGAACGTCTCCGGCATCACGAAAGGGCCGCTGCCGTTCTTCTGGGGCGTGTCGAAATCCGCATGACCCTGCGCTGAAGTCAGATGCTCTCCTACATCCTCCGGCGTATCGCCTCGACCTTGCCAGTGATGGCGATCGTCGCGCTGTTCGTGTTCAGCCTGCTCTACATCGCGCCGGGGGATCCCGCCGTGGTGATCGCGGGCGATCAGGCAAGTCCGGAGGATGTGGAGCGCATCCGTCAGAGCCTCGGCCTCGATCGACCCTTCCTGATCCAGTTCGGCAGCTGGGTCTGGCGCATTCTGCACGGCGATCTCGGCACCTCGATCTTCACCAATCTGCCGGTCTCGACCATGATCGGGCAGCGTCTCGGGCCGACGCTGTCGCTGATGATGGTCACGCTCCTGCTCACGATCGTGGTCGCGGTGCCGCTCGGCGTGCTGGCGGCGTGGAAGGCGGGAAGCCTGATCGACCGGGCCATCATGGCCTTTGCCGTGTTCGGCTTCTCGCTCCCGGTCTTCGTCGTCGGCTATGTCCTCGCTTACGTCTTCGCGCTGGAGCTCGAATGGCTTCCGGTGCAAGGCTATACGCCGCTCGCCCAGGGCTTCTGGCCCTGGCTTCAAAACCTGATCCTGCCGGCGATCGCGCTCGGCTGTGTCTACATCGCGCTGATCGCGCGTATCACGCGCGCCACCATGCTCGAAGTGCTGCAACAGGATTATATCCGCACCGCGCGCGCCAAGGGCCTCGGGCAGGGTGGCATCCTGTTCGTCCACGCGCTAAAGAACGCGGCGGTGCCGATCGTCACGGTGATCGGGATCGGCATCGCGCTCCTGATCGGTGGCGCGGTCGTCACCGAAAGCGTGTTCGCGATTCCCGGCCTCGGCCGGCTCACGATCGACGCGATCCTGCGCCGCGATTATCCCGTTATCCAGGGCATCGTGCTGCTGTTCAGCTTCGTCTACGTCCTCGTCAATCTGATGATCGACGTCACCTATACGCTCGTTGACCCGAGGATCCGCTATTGACCGACACGACCGTCAATCCGCAAGCGCTGCCGGCGGGCTTCGTCCTCGCGCCGCAACTGCCTGAGATCCTCCGGCCGGTCACGATTCGGCGCGGCTTCATCGGGCTGCTGCGCGGCCATCCCACCGTTGCCATCGGCGGCACGTTGCTGCTGATCCTCGTCCTGATCGCGATCTTTGCGCCTTATCTTGGAACGGTGGATCCGACCGCACTTGCGCCGGCCAAGCGCACCCGCGCACCGTCGGCGCTTTACTGGTTTGGCACCGACGTCCTCGGCCGCGACATCTATTCACGCGTGCTGTTCGGCGCGCGCGTCTCGCTCACGGTCGGGCTCTCGGTTGCGATATTCGCCTCCGCGGTCGGTCTCGCCATCGGCATCGTCTCCGGCTTCATCCGTTGGGCCGACGGCATCTTGATGCGCTTCATGGACGGGCTGATGTCGATCCCGCCGATCCTGCTGGCGATCGCGCTGATGGCGCTGACACGCGGCAGCGTCGGCAACGTCATCCTGGCGATCACCGTCGCCGAGATTCCGCGGGTTTCCCGTCTTGTCCGTAGTGTCGTGCTGTCGCTGCGCGAGCAGCCTTACGTGGATGCGGCGGTGGCCTGCGGCACGCGCACACCGATGATCATCCTGCGTCACATTCTGCCCAACACGGTGGCGCCGATGCTGGTCCAGGCGACCTACATTTGCGCCAGCGCGATGATCACGGAAGCGATCCTGTCCTTCATCGGCGCGGGAACGCCGCCGACCATTCCGTCCTGGGGCAACATCATGGCCGAGGGGCGGGCGCTGTGGCAGGTCAAGCCCTACATCGTGTTCTTTCCGGCGGCCTTCCTGTCCGTCACCGTGCTCGCCGTCAACCTGCTCGGCGACGGCCTTCGCGATGCGCTCGATCCGCGCATGGCCAAGAGCCTCTGATGGCGAGGGGCTGATCGCGATGGCACTGCTCGAAGTCGAGAATCTGCAAACCCACTTCCGCACACCCAGCGGCATCAACCGCGCGGTGGACGGTGTGTCGTTCCATGTCAACGAGGGCGAGACGCTCGCCATCGTCGGCGAGTCCGGCTGCGGCAAGTCGGTGACCTCAATGTCGCTGATGCGGCTGATCCCGGAACCACCGGGCAGAATCGCCGGCAGCATCCGCTTCGCGGGCAAGGACCTGCTGCAAATGTCGGATCGCGAGATGCGCGCCATCCGCGGCAACGACATCTCGATGATTTTTCAGGAGCCGATGACCAGCCTCAATCCTGTGCTGACCGTCGGGCGTCAAATCCGCGAGACGCTGATGATCCACCAGGGCCTGGACAAGGAAGCCGCAGAGGCGCACGCCATCGAGATGTTGGTGCTGGTCGGCATTCCCGAGCCGAAGCGCCGCGTGCGCGAATATCCGCATCAGCTTTCCGGCGGCATGCGCCAGCGCGTCATGATTGCCATTGCACTCGCCTGCAATCCAAAGCTTCTGATTGCCGACGAGCCGACCACCGCGCTCGACGTGACGATCCAGGCGCAGATTCTGAAATTGATGCTGGATCTCAAGCACCGGGTTGGCGCGGCCATCATCCTGATCACCCACGATCTCGGCGTGGTCGCCGAGATCGCCGAACGCGTCATGGTCATGTATGCCGGCCGCAAGGTCGAGGAGGCGCCGGTGGCGGACCTGTTCCGTTCGCCGCGTCATCCCTATACCCAAGGCCTGCTCGGCGCAGTGCCGCGGCTCGGCTCGTCACTGACCGGTACCGCGAGACGGCTTGCGGAGATCCCGGGGCAGGTGCCTGATCTGCGCAAGCCCATCGTCGGCTGCGTCTTCGCCGGACGTTGCGCGCTCGCGACCGATCTTTGCCGGCAGTACGCGCCGGGGCTCGAAGAGAAGGGGCCTCGTCACGTCGCGGCCTGCCACTATGCGGCCAAGGGAGCGGTCGCGGCATGAGTCCCCCGCTGCTCCAGGTCAACGACCTCAAGAAACACTTTCCGGTCAAAAAGGGCATGTTCAGCCGCAAGTCCGAATGGGTCTATGCGGTGGACGGCGTGTCGTTCGAAATCGCGCGCGGCGAGACGCTGTCGCTGGTCGGCGAGTCCGGCTGCGGTAAATCGACGGTCGGCCGTGCGATCCTGCGACTGTTCGACATCACGTCAGGGCAGGTCATCCTCGACGGCCAGCGCATCGACGACGCCCATCCGAGCACGATGCGCCAGATGCGCCGCCGCGTGCAGGTGGTGTTCCAGGACCCGTTCTCGAGCCTCAATCCGCGCATGCGCGTGCGCGACATCCTGGCGGAGCCGATCCGCAATTTCGGCCTCGCCAAATCCGCGATCGACCTCGAAACCCGCGTGACGGCGCTGATGGACACCGTGCGCCTGCCGCGCGAGGCGCTGAATCGCAGGCCGCACGAATTCTCCGGCGGCCAGCGCCAGCGCATCGGCATCGCACGCGCACTCGCGGCCGAGCCCGAGCTGATCGTCTGCGACGAGGCGGTCTCGGCGCTCGACGTCTCGGTCAAGGCACAGATCGTCAATCTGCTGCAGGATCTCCAGCGCGAGTTCGGCCTGGCGCTGCTGTTCATCAGCCACGACCTCGCGATCGTCGAGCACATGACCCATCGCGTCGCCGTGATGTATCTCGGCAAGATCGTCGAGGTGGCGCCGCGCTACGAGATCTTCGCCGCGCCAAAGCATCCCTACACCAAGGCGTTGCTTTCGGCGGTGCCACTGCCGGAGCCGGGTGCCCAGCGCAATCCGATCATCCTCAAGGGCGACGTGCCGAGCCCGATTAACCCGCCGAGCGGATGCCGCTTCCACACCCGTTGCCCGCTCGTGTTCGATCGCTGCCGGACCGAGGAGCCGACATTGCGCGCGGCTGGACCCGAGCAGTGGGTGGCCTGTCATCTCGAAGAAGCTGCGGCGGTGGCGAGCGGCTAGCCGTTGGGCGGGCGGCAAAGCTCTGGATTGAGGTGCAGGGGCGACACTCGGGCGAGGATGCCACTCTGCTCCTGTTTTGCCCGACGAGTCAAAAGCGTTTGCGACGAAAATTCATGTGTAAAAACAACCTCATTCTACTGTGCATGGGGTTGTTTTCGCGTTTTTTGTTAGCCGCCTTCAACCTTGGCGGCGCAGGAAGCCGGTGATCGTGACCTTGTCCCAGATGTCGGCCGCCGCAAACGGATCGGCTCGGTTGAAGGCTTCCACTTCAGCGCGGCTTTGGGCTTCGATCAGGAACAGGCTGCCGATCATCCTCTCGCCGTCGTCGGAGACCAACGGCCCCGACATCACGATCTTGACGCCGAAGCGCGAGGTGTCGCTCAGGAAAGCCTTGTGGGCGTCGTAATTGGCGAGCCGGGTCGGTAGCGCGCCGGCGCGGTCGAGGGCGTGAATGGCGAACAGCATGATGGTCTCCGTTTATGTCTCGTTTTCTTGGGACGGCCGCGGCTGCGGCCGTCCGGGCTTGTCGTGATGGATGCGCTTGGTTACTTGCCGCCAAGCTTGCTGGCTTCCTCGAAAGTCGGGCAGCTGCGTTGCTCCAGCGGCACGTCGAACGGCTGGTAATTGTCCTTGGTGATGACGGTTGGCTTCAGCACGATCTCGGCGATGACGGGCTGGTTGCGCAGGGAGCGGATCGCCATCATGGTGCCGAGGCATCCCTGAAAAAATCCGTTGTAGTCGCCGCTTGCGAGCAGCTTGCCGGACTTGATTGCGTCGATCGCTTCCTTGGTGCCGTTGATGCCGATCACCTGCGCCTTGCGGTTGGCACCGTCGAGTGCCTCGATCGCGCCGACCGCCATGGCGTCATTGGCCGCGAGCACGCCGTCGATCTGCGCGTTCGACTGCATCAGATTCTCCATTACCTGGAGCGCCTGGAGCCGCTGGTAATTGCCGGGCTGCGAGGCCAGCAGTTTTGCACCGGCATTTTCCTTCAGCGCGTCGTTGAAGCCGCGGACGCGGTCGACATTGGTCAGCGAGCCCTTGACGCCTTCGATGATGACGATGTTGCCCTTGCCGCCCAGCGTCTTGAGCAGGAAGCGCGCGGTCTCGAGCCCGAGGCTGTAATCGTCGGCGCCGACGAAGGACAGGAACTTGCCGCCGGCGGAGCGATCAGTGATGTTGACGACAGGGATCTTGGCGTCGTTGATCTTCTCGACACCCGGTACCATCGCCTTGTAGTCGACCGGCGTGAAGACGATGGCGCTCGGCTTCTTCACCACGACGTCCTCGATCTGGCTGAGCTGCTCGGGAATGCTGTCGGGCTTGGTCGGGATATACTGCAGCGTCTTTGCGTTCAGCGTCTTCGCCATGTTGTCGGCGCCGACCCGCACCGTCTGGAAGAACGGATTGGTCTGGTTCTTGGTAAAGACGGCGATAGTCTCGCCGTCGGCTCGCGCTTGCGTGGTGAGCGCGGCCGCCATCAGCAGCGGCAGCGCCAAATAACCCAGTTTCTGTTTCATGTTGCCTCCATCCCTCGTTTTGCTTGTTGGTCGTTCAAGAACTCATTGCGCGCGGCGCCGGGTCTTCATGTCGAGCCAGACCGCGAGAATGACGATGATGCCGGTGACCAGCGGCTGCCAGTTGGCGCTGACCGACAAGAGGTTCATGCCGTTCAGCACCAGTGTCAGGATCAGCGCGCCGATGAAGGTGCCGAAGACAGTACCGACGCCGCCGAACAGCGAGGTGCCGCCGATCAGCACGGCGGCGATCGCGGGCAGCGTCAGGCTTTCGCCGATGTCGGCCTCCGCCGAATTGAGCCGCGACAGGAAGATGATCGAGGCGAGCCCCGCCATGGTGCCGGAGACGGCGTAGACCAGCAGAAGGCGGCGCGCGACCGGAATGCCGGAGAGCCGTGCCGCGACCGGATTGGCGCCGATCGCATAGATTTCCTGGCCCCAGATCGTTCGCTGCGCAAACAACGTTCCAATCCCGAGGAACACCAGCAGCAGATAGACCGGGATCGGCAGGCCGAACAGATAGCCGCTGCCGATCTGGCGGAAGCCGGCCGGGAAGCCGTGAAGGGTTTCGCCCGCCATGTACCAATAGGTGAGGCCGTTCAGCACCCAGAGCATGCCATAGGTGGCGATGAAGGAGGGGATGCGGAGCGCGGTGACCATGATGCCATTGAGCAACCCGACGATGCCGCCGCAGGCAAGCCCGGTGAGGATGCCGAGCGCCGGCGAGCCGGTCTTGTGGATCACGGTCCCGGCGATGCAGGCCGACAGCGCGACATTGGCGCCGACGGAGAGATCGAGGCCCGCGGTCAACACCACCAGGGTCAGGCCGGAGGCGATGAAGAAGGTCAGGCTCGCCTGCCTGAGCACATTGAGGATGTTGCCGAGGCTCAGGAAGGAATCGCTGAGCACGGCGAGCACCGCACAGATCAGCAGCGCCGCAAGCAGCCGATAGAACACCTGGATCGCGTCCTGCGACAGGAACGAGCGGGGCGGCGCGACGGCCTCTTTGCTGATGTCGGTCATGCGCGGCTCCTGAGACCATCGAGGAACAGCGCGACGATGACGAGGACACCGACGCTTGCGACCTGCACCGAGGACGGCAGCGAGATCAGGTTCAGCCCGTTGCGCAGCACGCCCACGGATAGCACGCCGAGCACCGTGCCGAGCAACCAGCCATTGCCGCGCTCGAACGACGTGCCGCCGACGGCAACGGCGGCGATCGCATCGAACTCCAGACCAAGGCCCGCGGTTGGATGACCGGAATTCATCCGCGCCGTCATCAGCAGGCCGGCGATGCCGGCCATGGCGCCGCCGATCGCATAGACCGCGATCAGCAGCCGGTTCGGCGACAGGCCGGCATAGCGCAGCGCCTCCCTGTTGCCGCCGAGCGCGAAGATGTAGATGCCGAAGCGGGTGTGATAGAGCAGGCCATGGAAGGCCGCATAGGTGACGAGCGCCATCACGATCGGCACCGGCACGCCGAGCAGCGTCGCCGAATAGATGTCGCGCACGCTGTGGGGGATGCCGACCACGCTCTGGCCGTCGCTGACGATCAGCGAAAGGCCCTGCGCCATGCCGAGCGTGCCGAGCGTGGCGACAAAGGGCGGGATGCCCACGATGGCAACCAGCCAGCCGTTGGCGAAGCCGAAGGCCGTGCCGACGAGGAGCCCGGCACCGAGGCCGAGCAACATCGAGTGGGTGGCGAGCGAGACAATCGCGACGCAGAGCGAGGTCAGCGTCAGCACCGCGCCCATCGACAGGTCGAGCCCCTCGGTCATGATGATCAAGGTCATCGGCAGCGCGAGCATGGTCAGGATCGTCGACTGCACCAGCACGTTGGAGAGGTTGGCGACCGACAGGAAGCCGGGCGCGATCGTGCTGAACAGCGCGATCAGCAGCACCAGCACGATGGCAACGCCGGGAATGCGTTGCAGCGGATTCGGTTGTGAAACGACCGTGGCCTCACGCATGATGCATCCCCAGTCGCACGATGTTCTCCTCTGTCAGCTCGTTGCGCGCGAGGTGCCCGGCGATGCGCCCCTCGCGCATCACATAGGCGCGGTCGCAGACATGGCAGATCTCGACCTGTTCGGACGAGATCATCAGCGCCGCCGCGCCCTCCGCGACAAGGCGATCGATGAGGGCAAAGATTTCTGCCTTGGCGCCGATGTCGATGCCCCGGGTCGGTTCATCGAAGATGAAGAGTTTTGAGCCGGCGGCGAGCCACTTGCCGATCACGACCTTCTGCTGATTGCCGCCCGAAAGCAGGCCGACGGTCTGTCGCGCGCCCGGCGTCGCAATGCGCAACTGGCGGATCAGGCCGTCGGCAGTGCGCTGTGCCCGACGCTGGTCGAACAGACCACTCGGGAACAGCTTTCGCAGCGCCGACACCACCAGATTGTCACCCACCGACCGCAACAGCGCGAGACCCTCGCTCTTGCGGCTCTCCGGGATCAGCGCGATGCCACGGCGGGCGGCAAGATCAGGCTCGCCGAAGATAGTCTTGCCGTCGAAGACAATCTCGCCTGAGGTCACGGGATCGGCGCCGAAGATCGCACGCGCGACCTCGCTACGACCCGAGCCGACCAGGCCACACAGGCCGACGATCTCGCCGCGGCGCACCTCGATGTTGATGTCCGAGATTCCGGTGGTGGCGCTCAGGCCCTTGACCTCCAGCAGAACCTCGCCGGGCTTGTCGGCAAAATTGCGCGGATAGGTCATGTCGACGTTGCGGCCGACCATCATGCGGACGAGCTGGTCCGGCGTGACGTCAGCCGGGCGAACGCCGTCGATGCGGCGGCCGTCGCGCAGCACGGTGATGCGGTCGCCGAGCGCGAACACTTCCGCCATGCGGTGCGAGATGTAGACGATGGAGACGCCGTCGGCCTTCAGCCGCGCGATCAGCGCGAACAGCAGTTCAGTCTCGCGATCGGACAGCGCCGCGGTTGGCTCGTCCATCACCAGGATGCGGGCGTTCTGGCTGATCGCTTTGGCGATCTCGACCATCTGCTGCTGCGCCACTCCCAGCTTGTCGACGACGGTGGAGGGATCGATCTCGAACCCGATCATGCCAAGCACACGCCTGGCGTCGGCGAGAATCTTGCTGCGGTCGATCGTGCCAGGGATGCGGCCCTTCGGCTCGCGGCCGAGGAAAATGTTCTGGGCGATATCGAGATGGGGCACCAGCGAGAATTCCTGGAAGATCACGGCAATGCCGAGCTTCTGCGCGTCCGCGGCCGAGTTGATCGCGACCGGCTCGCCCTTGTAGTAGAATTCGCCTGCATCGGCGCGATAGGCGCCGCACAGCACCTTCATCAGGCTCGACTTGCCGGCGCCGTTCTCGCCCAGCAACATGTGGACTTCGCCGGGGAAGACGGCAAAGGACACATCGTCCAGCGCCTTTACACCGGGAAACTCCTTGCTGATGCCGCGCAGCTCCAGCAGCGGCGTGGAGACGGCGGGCTCGACGGCCAATGCGGCGGTGCTCATGCGCGCGCTCCGCTTGCAAAGATCTTCCCGGGATTCATCAGTCCGTCAGGGTCGAGCGCGGTCTTGATCGACCGCATCACATCGACGGCCTCGCCGAGCTCGTCGGTGAGATAGTCGATCTTGCCGAGCCCGATGCCGTGCTCGCCAGTGCAGGTGCCGTCCATGGCAATGGCGCGGGCGACCATCCGGGCCTGAAGCGCCTTGGCGCCTTCGACTTCCTCCGGCCTGGCGGGATCGATCAGGATCAGCATGTGGAAATTGCCGTCGCCGACATGGCCGACGATAGGCGCCGTAAAACCGTGCTCGTCGGCGTCACGCCGGGTCTCCGTGAGGCATTCCGCCAGCCGCGAGATCGGCACGCAGACATCGGTGATCACGGCACGCGCGCCGGGGCGGAGGCCCAGGCCCGCATAGAGCGTATTGTCGCGGGCGTGCCAGAGCCGGCTGCGATCCTCCGGTGCCTTGGCCCAGGCAAAGCCATGGCCGCCATGGTCGGCGGCGATTGCCTCTGCGGCCTCGGCCTGCTCGGCGACGGAGCTCTCGGAGCCGTGGAATTCGAAGAACAGGGTCGGGGCTTCGCGATAGCCGAGCTTCGCATAGGCGTTGATGCCGCGCATCATGACGTCGTCGAGCAGCTCGATGCGTGCGACGGGAATCGCCGACTGAATCACGGAGATCGCGGTGTCCACGGCGTCGTGCAAGGTGTCGAAGCTGCAAACCGCGGCCGAGATCGCCTGCGGCACGGGATGCACCTTCAGCGTGATCTCGGTGATGACACCGAGCGTGCCCTCGGCGCCGACGAACATGCGGGTCAGATCGTAACCGGCGGCTGACTTGCGCGCGCGCCGGGCGGTCCGAATCACGCGGCCGTCGGCCAGCACCACCTCCAGCGCCATGACGTTGTCCTTCATGGTGCCGTAGCGCACCGCCATGGTGCCGGAGGCGCGCGTGGATGTCATGCCGCCGATCGAGGCGTCGGCGCCGGGATCGATCGGAAAGAAAAGTCCGGTGCCTCGCAGCTCCGCATTGAGCTGCTTTCGCGTGATCCCGGGCTGCACGACGACATCCATATCGCTGTCGTGCACCGTCAGCACCTTGTTCATACGTGCGAAGTCGAAGCAGACGCCGCCCGCGACCGCGGCCGCATTGCCTTCGAGCGAGGTCCCGGCGCCGAACGGCACGATGGGCATATTCGCGCCCGCGCACAGCCTGACGATCTCCGCGACCTCCTGCGTGGTTTCAGGGAAGACGACGATGTCGGGCGGCAGGTTGCGATAATGCGACTCGCTCTGCCCATGCTGATCGAGCACGCTACGCGCGACGCTCGCGCGCGGGCCGATCATGCCTGTGAGGCGATCGGCCAATATGCTCGTGCTGACCCGCGGTCCCATCCTTGCTCCCTGTCTGCCTTGTCGTCGGACTCTCGTTTGTCGTTCAGCTTATGCGGCTCTTGCGTTGCTCGCGACCTGCTTCAGGCCGAAATCATAGTTGAGATGATAATATTCGCTGTCCACCATGCGACCATCGGGCGCACGGCCTGGCGGGCACCGCACAAATTCTCGAATCAAGCTGTCCTTGACGCCGAACACCACATCGCTGTCGAGATACTGGTCGCCGGCCACGAACACATGGGTCACGAGTTGCTCGAAGCCAGGCGCTGAAATCATGAAATGCACGTGCGCCGGGCGCCATGGATGGCGGCCCTGGACCGCCAGCATGTCGCCGACCGTGCCGTCATGCGGGATCGGATAGGCAGCCGGCTTGATCGACCAGAAATTGAAGCGGCCGTTCTGGTCGGTGTGGAAACGCGCGCGCATCGCAAGATCGCCGATCTTGTCGAGTTGCTGCACGTCGTAATAGCCATCATCGTCGGAATGCCAGACATCCACGACGGCGCCGGCGAGCGGCCGTCCGTCGACGGTCGACACCGATCCGGTGACGAGCATCGGATCGCCTTCCTTGGGACCGGAGATGTCAGCGCCGTTGTCTTTCTCGGGCGACGCCTGCACGAAGAACGGACCGAGCACTGTGGTCTCGGTCGCGCCTTCCGGCACCGGATGGTTGATCGCGTCGACCAGCATGGAGACGCCGAGCGCGTCCGACAGCAGGATAAACTCCTGGCGCTTGTCGTCGCACATGTGGCCGGTGCGGGTCAGGAAGTCGATGCCGTATTCCCATTCCTTCTGGGTCGGTCGCACCTCGCGGACGAAGGCATGAAGGTGGCGCACCAGCGCTTCGCTGACCTGCTTGATCCGCTGATCGGTTGCGCCCGCGATCCGCTGCAGCACGGCGTCGGTGATGGTGTTCTCGTTGAAGTTACGCATAGATGCCTCCGTGAATCAGAGTTTGGGCTCGCCGAGGCCGGACAGCCGCTCGATGTGCTTAACAGTCGCGATGAAATCGGCGTCGCCGTCGCCCTGCGCGACCAGCGAGCCATAGGTCTCCCGCACTTGGGCTGCGAGCTGAAGCGGCACGCCGACGGTGTGGCCGGCGCCGAGGATCAGATCGAGATCCTTGGCCATCTGCCTGCAGGAGAAGGTCGATTCGAAATCGCGGTTGCGCAGCGGCGCGGTCTTGTATTTCACCATCGGTGAGGCGACCGCGCTATCGTCGAGAACTTTCAGAATATCCTGCCAGCCGATGCCGCCCTTGCGCGCCAGCGCCAGGCTCTCCGCCATCATGGCGGCCGATACCGCGATCATCAGATTGACCGCAAGCTTCGCATATCGCGCTTCCTCGCCAGGTCCGAGGTAGGTCTGGGCGCGGGTGAAGGCGGCGAACAGCGGCTTTGCGTTTTCGTAGGCGTCCTTCGGGCCCGAGACGAAGCAGCTCAGGGCGCCGGTGTGGACGATGCTGGCATTGCCCGAGACCGGCGCACGCAGGTAGAGGACACCGCGCGCCTGGGCGGCGGCGTCGACCTCTGCGGAAGCCTCGATGCTCACGGTGCTGGTCTCGATCAGGACAGATCCAGCAGCCATCGCGGCTATGAGGCCGGTGGGGCCGAGCAATGCGCCGCGCAAGGCCGCGTCATCGGGCAAGGACGTGACGATCGTGGCCTTGCCGTCGACGGCCTGGGCCGGTGAAGCGGCAATCGAAATGCCCTGCGCGCGCGCCTCGTCGAGCCGTGCGGCGCTCCGGTCGAACGCGGTCACAGCATAACCGGCCTTGGCGACGAGCACCGACATCGGCAGGCCCATCTTGCCGATCCCGATGAAAGCGATGTTCTTCGAAAAAGCTGTCATTGTTGTTGTCCTTGACGCCCTCAGGCGGCGTGTCCCTGTCGTTCGATGTCCTGCACCAGCCGCCGGCCGGATTGCACGAGCAGTTGCTTTTTTGCCTCCAGACCGTCGGCCAGCAGCCAACCATTCCGCTTCTTCCAGACGCCGCCGATCATCACAGCCTCGATATTGGCAAGGCTCGTCTGCATCACCACGGTGGAAACGGGATCGTGCACCGGGACGAGGTTGAGATCGGAGCAATCGATGATGACGAGGTCGGCGAGCTTGCCCGGCGTCAGCGAGCCGATCTGGCCCTCGCGACCGAGCATGCGGGCGCCTTCCGCCGTGATCCAGCGCAGCGCCTCGCGGACGGGGATCGTGGTCGTCGGCGGAATGGCGCCGCTGGCCTTGCGCGACTCCGTGTTGTCGAGTGCCCGCTGCATCGAGAGCGCAACGCGCGCGGCGGAGAAGAGGTCGCCGCCCAGCACGGATTCCAGATCGACGCCGATGGTCGGCCGCACGCCCCGCTTGAGCAGCCGTCCGGTGATGGGAAAGCCGTGGCCCTGGATCATTTCGTTCTCCGGCGTCACCGAGAAGGAGACGCCGAGATCGACCATCCGATCGAGGAGATCATCAGGCAGGTCATTGCCGTGGACGATGTTGACGCCGGAGCCGACGAGGCCGGCCCCGATCAGCTTCTCCCAGCCGTCAGGCGTCTTGGCGGGACCACCGCCCTGATGCATCGAGGCGATCAGCTTGAACTCGCGCGCCATGCGGAAATCGTGCATGGCGACGTCGAGCGTCGAATAGTGCGGGCCAAGGATCGCGAGCCCAAGCGTGACGAGGCCGTCGCGGTCGGCGAGGGGCCCCGCCAGCAGTCGCTCGACCTCACGGCGTGGATGTGGGATCTCCGAGAAGTGCGGTTCGCCCGGTTTCGGCTCGGGCTTGGGCGAGCCGTGGAAGAAGGCCGCGCGGATACCGCTCTCGATCAGGCCGCGCACGGCGGCGTCGGTATGATCGGGCGTCGGATTGTTGTGGCACCAGTCGACCAGCGTGGTGGTGCCGTGGTTGATCTGATTCAGCGCGCCCACCAAGGTCGCGATATAGATGTCCTCGGGCCTGAAGACCGTCGCGAGCCCGGCATGCATGTGGCGGAAATATTCCAGCAACGTCCAGTTGGCAGCATAGCCGCGCAAGCCCGTTTGCCAGGTGTGCATATGGGCGTTGATCAGGCCGGGGATGACGATGCGGCCGGTGCCGTCGACGATCTCCGTTTCGGCCGCGCTGCCGACGTCGATCGATGGGCGCACGTCAACGATGCGGCTCCCCTCGATCAGCACGTCGCCGTCAGGCAGATCGCCGATCGCATCATCCATGCTGATGACGGCCGCGGATTTGATCAGCGTGCGCCGCATCGAATCAAACCGCCGCTTTGCTGGGGACAGGCGGCTCACCGGCCCAGGCGCGCGCGATCAGATCGCGGATGGCGTTGCGTTCGAGCGGGCGCGGGTTCCAGTAGGCGTTGGTGACCGCGAGATCCGCGGCCTTGTCGATACCGCTTTCGGGCATGCCGATGTCGCGCAATGCGACCTTCGCACCCAGCCGCTTCGCGAGCTCAAAAAGTCCCTGCGATGCGTCGGCGACGCCGATCGCGCGTGATATCCGCGCCATCGCGTCAGGCACAGCGGGCGCGTTGTAGGCCAGCGCATGCGGCAGCACGATGGTGTGGGTCTCGGCATGCGGCAGGTCGAAGGTGCCGCCGAGCGTGTGGCAGAGCTTGTGATGCAGCGCCATGCCGACGGAGCCGAGGCAGACGCCGCACAGCCAGGCGCCATAGAGCGCTTCGGTGCGAGCCTCGCCGACGTCGCCCGAGGCGGCGATCGCGGGCAGGGCACGTGCCAACGCGCGAATGCCTTCTTCCGCCATCAGTGACGTGACAGGATTGGTGTCGCGCGCGTAGAGCGCTTCGGCCGCATGCGCGATCGCGTTGATGCCCGATGTCGCGGCCAGGCTCGCCGGCAGACTCAAAGTGAGATCGACATCGTAGATCACGGTCTCCGGCAGGATGGCGGCGTCGCGTACCGTGGTCTTCAGGCCGTTCTCGGTCTGGCCGACGATCGGCGTCATCTCCGAGCCGGCATAAGTGGTGGGAATGCAGAGCTGGTTGATTCCGGTGCGCAGGGCCAGCGCCTTGCCAAGTCCGGTCGTGGATCCGCCACCGAGGGAAATGACGCAGTCGGCCTCGCAGGCCTTCATCGCCGCGAGCGCCCGCTCCGTGACCTCGACCGGCGTGTGCATGGTCGCGCCCGGAAAGATGCCGGCGTAAAGCGGACCGAGCGCCGCGCCCAAGCTTTTGCCCTGCGCCTCCTGATGCGGCGTCGTCAGCACCAGCGCGCGCTTGCCGCCGAGACGCTCGACCTCGGCCTTGGCCGAGGCAAGCGTTCCGCTGCCGAACACGACGCGGCAGGGCAGGTTTTCAAAGGTGAACGTACCGATCATGCGCCGGTCTCTTTGATGGGATAATCGACCTGGAAGCGTCCGATCCGCAAGTCGCCCAGCGCCTCGCGCACGCGCAAATGTTCCGGGTGGGTGGCATAGGCCGCGAGCGCAGCGTGGTCGGTGAATTCGGAGAACAGAACGACGTCGCAGGCGTAGTCGACATCGCTGACATCGAGACCGACTTCGATATGGGTGAGGCCATCGATCCGGCCGCGCAGCCCCTCGAACAGGGTCTTGACCTTGACCCGGGCTGCGGAACGCTCCGTTGGCGTCTCCCCGCGCAGCCGCCACATCACGATGTGCCTGATCGGGCCCGACATTTCCTGTTTCCTCGCCTGCTATCTTGGTTGTGTTTGGGCTATTTTGACTTGCGGGATGCGGAAATAAAGATCAATAATCGTAAGTCTCTTTTCCTATTTGCGAAAAAATGGACCGCCTGCTCCAGTTGGAAGTGTTCGCCAAGACGGCCGAGCTCGGCAGCCTGTCCAAAGCTGCCGAAGCTCTGCGCATGTCGAATGCTGCCGCCAGCCGCCATCTCAGCGCGCTCGAGGAGCGCCTTGCTGTCCGGCTGATCGAGCGCAACACCCGTCGGCTGTGGTTGACGGAGGCGGGGCAGGAGCTGCTGGAGCGCTCGAGCCGGGTTTTGAGCGAACTGGCGGAAGCAGAGGACATCGTCAGCGATCGCGCGCTGTCGCCGCAGGGCACGCTGCGGGTCACGAGTTCACTGTCCTTTGCGGTGATCTATCTGGCGCCGATGCTGCCGGCCTTCCGCGCGCGCTATCCGAAGCTCAACATGCAGATCACCACCGCTAACCGGTACTCCGATTTCATCGAGGCCGGCATCGACGTGGCGATCAGGACGCGCGAGCAGGAGCCGGATTCGAACATCATCGTCCGCCGCATTGGCCAGATGCGGCGTGTGCTCGCTGCTGCGCCGTCATATCTCGCAAGCTGCGGCGAGCCGGAACAGCCCGTCGATCTCGCGCGCCATAACATGCTGGTCTACAATCTCGCCAACGATCCCTATTCGCTGCGCCTGCGCAAGGGCAATGGCGCGCAGACTGTTCGCATCACGCCGACGCTCGATAGCAATGACGGCCAGGTCATCCGCGGTGCCGCACTGGCGGGGCTCGGCATTCTCATCCAGCCTCTGTACATCGTGCAAAGCGATATCGCGGCGGGCCGTCTCGTCCCGGTCCTGTTGGAGTGGGAGCTGCCGCTGCTCACGATGAACATCGCCTACCAGAACCGTGCCGGATTGCCCGCCAAGATCAGGGTGTTTTCCGACTTCCTTGTCAGCCACATCCGCGAGCATTCGCAGCCGGGGATCTGGATCGACGCGGCGAAGTGAGCGACATTTTCGAATTCAGGCGGCTTTGTAGAAGGCACATCCATTGAAAGCCAGGACATCCGGCACCGCATGGCGGCATGCCAACATCGGTCGGCTGCTCAACAACGCGGTGCGGCGCTTCGAAAGTCGTGTGCTCGAACTGATGAGCGAGAAGGGGCACGGCGAAACGCGGATCGCGCATGTCGGTCTCACACGCAATCTCGACGTGGAGGGGACCAGACTGACGGAGCTCGCCCGCCGTGCTTCCATGAGCAAGCAGGCGATGGGCGAGCTGGTCGATCAATGCGCCGAACTCGGCCTGGTCGATCGCATCGCCGATCCGACCGATCGGCGTGCGCGCATCGTCATGTTTACGCCAGCCGGGCGCAAATGGCTCGATGCGTTCCGCGATGCGGTCGACGTCGCAGAACAGGAGATGCGCGCCGAGCTCGGCAAGGCCACGATGGATGCGATCCTGAAGGGACTGGCGATCTATGGCGCGACGTTCGACACGCTCGACGACGTGGGTTAGTCAGGCTGCTTGACGATATCGTCAGGCTACCTTACCATGCAGAATGCTGGTAGGGAGAAGCGTCTTGGAAACATGTCTGACGGCCTCGGTGCTCATCGTGGGCGGGGGGCCCTGCGGCCTGATGCTCGCCAACGAGCTCGGCCGGCGCGGCGTGTCCGCGATCCTGGTCGATGAAAAGCCGGGCACGGCATTCAATCCGCAAGCCAATGCGACGCAGGCGCGCTCGATGGAGCACTATCGGCGGCTGGGTTTTGCCGACGAAATCCGACGCGAAGGTCTGCCAGCGGATTATCCGACCGACGTTGCGTACTTCACGCGCTACACCGGTTACGAGCTGGCCCGATTTCAGTTGCCGTCATCGTCACGCGCGGGCGAGCTCGTCAAGGGCATGTCGGGCTCCTGGAGCGCGGCCGAACTGCCGCATCGGGTCTCGCAAAAATATGTCGAAGCGGTGCTGCGCCGCCATGCCGAGAGAATCCCCGGAGTGAAGCTCAACTACAGCCACAGGCTGATCGGCTACGTAGAGAGCGGCGACGGCATCGTTGCCGACGTCGAATGTCTCGATGATGGCAGCCGATTTCAGATCCGGGCCGACTTCCTGGTCGGAGCGGACGGGCCCCGCTCGATGGTCCGGCAATCGCTCGGGATTGCCTACGGCGGCGAAACCGGAATGCAGCGTGATTTCATGGGCGGCCGCATGTTGGCGGTCTATCTCCGTTCGCCCGGCTTCTACGCGAGCATCCCGCACGCTAGGGCGTGGATGTATAATTGCTTCAACGGCGACCGCCGCGCCTTCATGGCATCCGTGAACGGTCGCGACGAGTTTGCGTTTCATACGCAGCTTCGGTCCGATGAGGACGAAACTGCGATCACCATCGACGAAGCCAAAGCCGCGTTCCAGCGCGCCTGCGGCGCACCGATCGATTGCGAGGTGCTCTCGTTCCTGACCTGGACCGCCGGTCACGCGCTGGTCGCGAATGGAATGCAGCGGGGCAGGGTGTTCCTTGGCGGCGACGCGGCCCATCTGTTCACGCCGACCGGCGGGCTTGGCTACAACACCGCGATCGAGGATGCGGTCAATCTCGGCTGGAAGCTCGCAAGCGTCGTCAAGGGCGTGAGCCCGGCGGGGCTGCTCGACAGCTATGAGGTCGAGCGGCGTCCGGTGGCGCTGCGCAACACCGATTATGCGCGTCGCTTTGCCGACTCGCTCGGTCTGTTCGCTCCCGCGCCTGACATCGAGGATGCCACCGACGCCGGAGACGAGGCGCGGCGGACGGCGGGCGTCTATCTCGAGCAGCACGCCCGCGCCGAATTCAACATCCCCGGCGTCACCTTCGGGGGGCGTTACGACGGCTCGCCGATCATCGTTTCCGATGGCAGCCAGCCGCCGCCGGACGCCGCGAACGTCTACGTTCCGAGCGCCTGTCCCGGCGGCCGCGCCCCGCATGCGTGGTTGGACGACGGCGTCTCCCTGTACGACCTGTTCGGGTTCGAGTGGACGCTGCTCCAGTTCGGCGAGGTCATGTCCGCGCACGCGTCAGTTGCCGAGACCATCCGCGCGATCGGGGTCGATGTGAAACTCGTCACGCTGCCGAAATCCCTGCGCGATCTCTACGACGCCGATCTCGCTTTGATACGCCCCGACCAGATCGTGGCCTGGCGCGGCAGCGCGTCACAGGCCGGGATGATCGGAGGCGTCCTCGCCCGCGCACTTGGACACAGCGCGAGCGACGTCGCGCGCCTGGCCAGCTGATCGATCCTGCCGCCGCATCCGATCAGCGGCTGCGCGGCCAACAACAACAAGACAACAAATCGAAAAATCACACCGTAGAATGCAAACATCGAGATGGCTGCGAGCACCACGCCGGCCAGGAACAGACGCTTTCGTCCGATGCGGT
>NZ_JBVVPR010000002.1:206473-324429 GCF_055811835.1 Bradyrhizobium sp. WSM4874 | reverse complement strand
GGGGGACCACATGGGGCGGGGGGATCAAAGGCTGGGGCAAGGTTACGAGGTCCGGACTCCTAGGCACTCCGGACCTCGGGACTTTCAAGATTGAACGTGATTCGCGCCGCCGGCTTGATCAGCCGTGCGGCGCGAAGTCGTTTTGTGGGCGTTTCTTAACGCGTCTGCGGCTCGATCGTCACCGTGCAGTCGCCCTGCCCTTGCGTCGCCACCACGATGTTACCCGCGGGAGCACCGAGGGCGATCGGCGCGGACGAGCCGCCGCCGGGCATCTGGACAGTCACGCTCAGGGAATCGGTTCGCGCGGTCGAGCCTACGGTCGAGGGTTCTGCCTGGGCCACATTGCCCGACGCGTCACGCCGCATGATCTGGCAGTTCACATTACTGCCCCCGGCGGCCGCCATGCTTGATGAGGTGCCCCCGCTCATTTGGGCGCGGGCTCGCGACGGATCGCGAGGCACCTGGCTGACGATGCGATGGGTCCGCGGCTCCACAATGACGACGTCGTCGCCCGTCGCGAAATATTCGTAGTCTCGATACTCGGGCTCGATCGCGACGATCTCGGGCGGAAGCCTGTGAAGGCGCACGCGCGAGGGAATGGTCTCGCCGACCCGGATCGAGATGTTCAGATTACGCTCCGGCTCCGCCAGGCGTGCGCGGCTCACCGTTTCGGAGATCCGCACCTGCTTCTCGGACGTCACCTGGGTCTGCTGATTGACCTGCGTGTTGGTCTGAGTCGTCTGATTGGCTTGATTGGTCTGCGTGCCCGAGGTGGCAGGCGCGGTCTGCGCATTGTTGGTCGGGGCCGTCCGGTTCGTGTCGGTCGCGGTGGCCGGTCGGTTGTTCTGCTGCGCCGGCGGCTGCTGCTCGGCCGCATTGCGCGGCGGCTGGGTCTGGTTGCGCTCGTTCTGGTTGGCCGCCGTGCCCGGGCGCTCGTTCTGCTGGCCAGTCGAGCCGGACTTGGACTTCTCGGACTCCGCCGTTGATTTCTGCGGCGCGGACTTATCCTGCTTCGTCTCGGCGCTGCTCTTGCTGTCGCGTCCCGGCTTGGTGTTCTCGGCGTCGCGGTTGCGATCGCGCGAAGGCTCCCGGGATTCCTGGGCCTGATCTTTCGACTTCGGCTGGTTGCGCTCGGCAGAACTGGCCGGCTGGCGCTTGTCGTCACTCGCGTCCTGCCTGGCAGCGCCGCCCTTCTCCTCCCGGCCGGCGCCCTGCGATCTCTCCTGGGCGCCCTGCGCGCGCTCCTGAACACGCTCTTGAACGTGCTCTTGGGCGCCGCCGCGCTGCGGCGCAGCGCCTTTCGCTGGCTCCTCGGTCCGCCTCGGCTCGTCCCTTCGCTCACCGGGCGCCTGGGCGTAGGCGATGCCGGAAGCAAGCATCAGTCCGATAGCTGCGGTCGATAACATCAAGTGCTTGCGCATGGTCCCTCTCCTCGGAAATTCGCAACAACAGACGCGAACGTTCTATGGGTGCGAAGGTTCCTGACCAGGAACGAGGGCCGATCACGCGGGTCTCACATTTCAGGCGGGTCTCACATCGGGTCCTTCAGCGTTAGCCGCGCCGTGAATGTCACGCTGGTCTTGCCAACCAGCGCCATGCCTTCGACTTCGGCGCCGTCGGCGGAATAGTCGCCTGAAAAGCCGCAGGTCACTTCCCTGCCACCGAACGCGAGCGGCTTGCCAACGGCCTCGGTGTGCTGATTGACGGTCATATCGCCGCGCCATTTCCCGTTCCGGAACGTGTAGCTGCCGGTGTAATAGAAATAGCTGTCGCCGCCCATGATACGGCCATCGCAGAGCACGACGACGCCTTTGGCCTGGCCGCGCTTGCCGTCGCGCATCTCAATCTCAAAGATGTAAAGGCCGTTGAGGACCTTCTTTGGGTTGCCGCCCTGCCCGGGCCCATCGCCGGCCGACATCGCTCACCTCCCGATCAGTTCGGCACATTCCGTTCGAGATCTTCAAGCCACGCCGCCGCGCTCGAATCCGACGGCGCACGCCAGTCGCCCCGCGGCGACAATGAGCCGCCGGCCGAAACCTTGGGTCCGTTCGGCATCGCCGAGCGCTTGAACTGGCTGAAAGCGAAGAAGCGGCGCAAGAACACCTCCAGCCAGCGGCGGATCTCCTTGAGATCATAGGCCTTGCGCCTATCGGTCGGGAACGCCGGCGGCCATTCGCCCTGGGCAACGTCCTTCCAGGCCTGCAGCGCCATGAACGCGATCTTCGACGGCCGCACGCCGAACCGCAGCGTGTAGAACAGGTTGAAATCCTGAAGCTCGTAGGGACCGACGGAGGCTTCCGTGCTCTGCGGCTTCTCGCCGGGCTCGACCGGAACCAGTTCGGGCGAGATTTCAGCAACCAGGATCGAGCCAAGCGTCCGATTGACGTCGTCGCTGAACTGCTTGGAGGCAATCACCCAGCGGATCACATGCTGGATCAGCGTCTTCGGCACCCCCGCGTTGACGTTATAGTGCGCCATCTGATCGCCGACGCCGTAGGTGCACCAGCCCAGCGCGAGCTCGGAGAGATCGCCGGTCCCGATGACGATGCCACCATGATGGTTGGCTAGCCGGAAAAGGTAGTCCGTGCGCAGGCCCGCCTGCACGTTCTCGAATGTGACGTCGTAGACCTTCTCGCCCTTGCCGAAGGGATGACCGATGTCCTTGAGCATCTGCGTCGCCGTGGTGCGAATGTCGAGCTCCTGCCAACTCGTCTTCAACGCCGTCATCAGCGCCAGCGCATTGGTCTTGCTCTCGCTGCCGGTGGCAAAGCCGGGCATGGTGTAGGCGAGAATGTTCTCGCGCGGCAGGCCAAGAAGATCGACGGCCTTGGCGGCGACGATCAGGGCATGGGTGGAATCGAGGCCGCCCGAGACGCCGATGACGACTCGCTTGGTGCCGGTGGCGCGCATGCGCTGGACGAGGCCGGCGACTTGAATGTTGTAGGCCTCATAGCAGTCCTGCTCGAGCAGGCTCTCGTCGCTTGGCACGAACGGAAAGCGCTCGACCTTGCGCAGGAAGCCGATATCGGCGGCCGGCGGCTTCAGGGCGAAGCCGACTTTCCGGAAGAAACCCTCGCGCTGCCGGCGATTGTCGTCGAACGTTCCCATCAGCGCGCGTTCCTGCCTGAGCAGGTCCAGATCGACATCAGCCAGCGTGATCTGGCCGCCCTGCCGGAACCGCTCGCCCTCGGCCAGCAGCACGCCGTTTTCGTAGATCGAGGTCTGGCCGTCCCAGGCAAGATCGGTGGTCGATTCCCCTGCCCCCGCCGCGGAATAGACGTAGGCTGCGAGACAGCGCGCCGAAGTCGATTGGCACAAGAGCGCGCGCGAGCGGGCGCGACCGATCGTGATCGGGCTGCCCGAGAGATTGATCAGCACGCTGGCGCCCGCGAGCGCGAGCTCGGAGGCTGGCGTCACCGGGATCCACATATCCTCGCAGATCTCGACGCCGATGGTCAGGCCCGGAACGTCCTCGGCCGCAAACAGGAGGTCGACGCCGAACGGGGCATGCAGCCCGGCAAAGGCGACCATCTCTCCGACGATGCCGGCGCCGGAGGCGAAATGCCGTCCCTCGTAGAATTCGCGATACGTCGGCAGGTAGCTCTTGGGTACGACGCCGAGGACTTTGCCGCGATGGATGACGACCGCGCAATTGTAGATCCGATTGCCGAAGCGCAGCGGCGCGCCGACGATCAAAACGGTCATCAGGGACGAGGATGCCTCGACGATGGCCACGAGCCCGCGCTCGACTGCATCGAGCAGCGGGTCCTGCTTCACGAGATCTTCGATCGCATAGCCGGACAGGCACAGCTCGGGAAACACGGCAACCGCCACCGACTGCGCGTGGCAGTCCTTCGCCGCCGCCAGAACCGCAGCCGCGTTTGCGGTGGGGTCAGCCACATAAGAGGTGGTGACGCAGGCCGCCACGCGCGCAAATCCGTGGGCATAGATCGAGTGGAAACTCATCGAGCACAGTCCCTTTGTCTCGTCGCGGCCGGCCTCCGCCAGCTCTGGACTCCATTTAACCCATCGACATGGCCCCGTGCAGGCCATTCAACGGCATGCATAACGGATTTGCAGCTTCGCTGCCCGGCGCCGCGACCCTTTGGGGGCAGTGTCAGGCTCTGCGCGCCAGCGCGCCGGGCAAGTCGTCGTGCAGCCACTCGGCGATCCGGAGCCAGGCATGGGCGTGGGTCCGCGCGCCCATGAACAGGCCAAGATGGTTGGTGGGCTCGGAGGTCGCCGCAATGAAGGCCGGTGGGGTGCCGAGCAAGCCGGCGGTGGCGAGCGCCTGCGAAGCCGGCACGACGTCGTCATCGAGCCCGGCCAAAAGAAAGACCGGCGCCTTGACGTCCTTCAGATCAATCACGCGGCCGAGTGCCGTGAACTGGCCGCGCGCGATCCGGTTCTCCCGGAAAATCCAATTGACGATCTCGAGATAATAGGTGCCGGGCAGATTGAGAGGCTCGGCGTTCCAGCGCTCGAACCGTGCCAGCAGCGCCGCACCCTCCTCGCCGGAGAGGTCGCTCTGCAGCGCCGTCGCGATATCGTCGCGGCTCGGCGCCTTCGACCAAACACGCAGCATCTCCTCGCCGCTGACATTGCCGCCGCCGCGCGCGACGAGCTGGTCGTAGACCATCTCCGGCGCGTTGCGGGCGAGCTGCGACAGCCTGGAGTCGATCGAGAGGTCGACGGGCGCGCCTGCCAGCACCAGCCGCCGCACCTTGGCGGGAAAGCGCGCCGCGTAGAGCAGCGACAGCCAGCCACCCTGGCACAGGCCGACGAGATCGACCGGCGCGCCGATCTCGTCGATGGCGACGTTGAGATCGCCAAGATAGCTGTCAATCGAGAGATAGCGCATGTCGGGTGCGGCCGAGCGCCAGTCGGTAAGATAGACCCGGTCGATGCCGCCATTTTGCAGGGATTGCACCACGCTGTGGCCGGGGGCGAAGTCGGCGATCAGGGCCCGGTGCAGCGCATAGGGCGCGCAGACCAGCGCCGGCTGGCCGGACCCCATCCGCGTGCAATCGCGCAGGCGCATGGTCGCAAGCTCCAGCGCGACGGAGTTGGGCGTGGTCCACGGCAGGCTGCTATCGGTCGGCTCCGGCGAGCCGCGCTCGAGCCATCCGAAGCAGGCGTCCATGGCAAGCCGAGCCGCTGCGAACGGCCACAGCAGCGGGTCATCCGGGACCGGCCCCGGTGCGCGCTGCTGTTTTCCGGTCTTCTCCGCCATGGCTATTTTACGGTCCTCACAGGAAGGCCTCGAAGCTGACGAGCGAAATACCGCGCTCCCGAAAACTCTGATGGGTCGCGGCCACCGAGCCGTCGAGATCGATGCCGCGGCAGGCGTCCTCGATGACCGCGACCTCGAACCCCGCCTTGCGCGCATCCTCCGCCGAGAAGCGGACGCAGAAGTCGAACGCGAGGCCCGCCACGAAGACGGTGTTCAACTCGCGTTCGCGCAAATATCCGAGCAGGCCGGTCGGCGTCTTCCTGTCGTTCTCGAACAGCGCCGAATAGGAATCGATGCCGCGCCGAAACCCCTTCCGCACCACCAGACTTGCGCGAGCGGCGTCGAGATCGCGGTGAAATTCAGCGCCCGCCGTGCCCTGGACGCAATGGCTCGGCCAGAGCACCTGGACGCCGTAGTCAAGCACGATGGTCTGGAACGGCTGTTTGCCCGCATGGTTCGGCGCAAAGGAGACATGATCGCGGGGATGCCAGTCCTGGGTCAGCACCACATTGGCGAATTTTTGGGCGATCCGATTGATGGCGGGGACGACTTTCTCGCCGCCGGGCACCGCGAGCGCCCCGCCCGTGCAAAAATCGTTCTGCACGTCGATGACCAGCAACACGTCCCGGTCGGAAATCTTCATCGCAAGGTCCATTAAAGGCCATCCCGCGCGACCGGCGCCGAACGCACGTCTCCAGTGTCGATCTTCCCGCGCTCCTTCGCAACCACCCGCAGGTGCGGCCATCTGCGCAAATGCCCCCGTCGGTCCCGGGATGCAACGGTTTGGGCTCATGCGTGTTGACTAGATCCACCCGGGGACGGATTCTGATAAGCCGTTCGCAACTTGCGATCGGATAGAGCGGAGGAAGCGGTTCCCGCAGCCAAAAGGGCTGCGGCAGCCATATGGACATGACCATCGGCAAGACAGGACAGATTCTTCTCGCCGATATCGGCGGCACCAATGCGCGCTTCGCGCTCAGTCAGGGCAACCAGACCGGACCGATCGACTACGTCAAAGTGGCAGACTTTCCGACCGTCCGGGAAGCCATTGCCGATGTTCTCGCGCGTCACTCCGACGGCAAACCGCCCCCAAGGGCCGTGCTGGCCGTCGCGGGCCCGGTGACCAACAACCGCTGCGTCATGACCAACAGCCCGTGGGTCATCGACGGCAATGAGCTCCAGCCGGCCCTGGGCTTCGACAGCGTCCATGTTCTCAACGATTTCGAAGTGGTGGCCTGGTCCCTCCCCGCCCTGCAGCCCGCCGACCTGATCCCGCTCGGCGGACAAGATGGCCTTCCCGGAGAGCCGTTGCTGGTGGTTGGCCCTGGAACCGGCTTTGGCGTTTCCTGCCTGGTCGAGCGCCACGGCTCACGTCTGGCCGTCGTCACCGAGGCCGGCCACGCCACCTTGCCGGCGGAGGACGAGCGCGAGGAACGCGTGATCGCGTGCATGCGCCGACGGCTCGGCCACGTCTCCATCGAGCGTGGCGCGTTGTCCGGTTCCGGCCTGCAAAGCCTCTACGAGGCGCTGGCCGAGGTGGAAGGCGCTCAGGTGCCGCATCGCGATGCCGCCGCCATTACGAAGGCGGCGTTGGAGGGCAGTTGCGAGCTCTGCCGCGCGACGCTGGAGATGTTTTGCGCCATCCTCGGCTCGGTCGCGGGCAATCTCGCGGTGACCTTCGGTGCCCGCGGCGGCGTCTATATCGCCGGCGGAATCGTGCCGCGCTTTCCCGAGTTCCTTGCAGCCTCCGCATTCCGGGCGCGTTTCGAAGCCAAAGGACGCTTCCAGGATTATCTGCGCAACATCCCGACCAGGCTGGTCACGAAACCTGATGCGAGTTTCCTCGGCCTGACGATGTTCGCGGAGCACAACCAGCCTTAACGGCGCGCGTCTCCGTTCGCGCGAGTTCGAGTAATTCACAGCTGATTAACGAGCACGCGCGCCCGAAGCGGGATCGTGCTTGCGCGCACGTCTCGGATGAGAAACAATCCTGGCTTGTGTGTGGCGTAGTTGCGGGGGCGTGACATGCGTAAGCAGGATTTGGGTTTCGACTATCACCGCTATCACCGCCTGCTGCTCGAGGCGGACGACGAGGGCAAGCGGCTGGCTTTGATCGAGCTCTTGATCGAGGAAAAGGCGCGTGACCGGCTCGCCGCCCAGCGCGCTTCGGACCGCGCCGCAATGACAGCCCATACCATCGCTACGGTATTGAAGAACGGGCGCCACTGAACGAGTGATCGCGCTCCAGTGCCCGAAAATGCGGGATCGATTGCGATTTCGTTAACGATCCATCGAAAGCTCGCGTCAAACTTTTTGCTGTAGGAGTTCTCTTACCTGATCCAATTCAGGGGCAACAAAGGGGGGAATGAACATGAGCATGATTTCGATCGCCGCGATGCCGGCTACCATCGAAACGCGTTTGGCCGATTCTTCGTTCAAGACCATCTTGCTGTTTTGCTGCACGGGCCTGGTCGCCTCGTTCGGCCTGATGGCGCGCGGCATCGATCTTGGCGCCGGCCTGATGTGAGACCGCGACGAATTCCGTCGCGAAATGGCCGCCCCTGACGGGCGGCCATTTTTGTTTGGTCTCAGTGCGGCCTCTTCGCTGCCGCTTCCGGAAACATCGAATCGATCATCGCCTTGAGCTGATCGATTGAAATCGGCTTGCGCAGGATCGGCCGGCGCCGGAGCAAGGACGGCAGCAATTCCGGACCGTAGCCCGTGGCAAACAGAAACGGCTTGCGGCGACGCTCGATCAGGTCGGCGACCGGATCGACGTAGACGCCCTTGAGATTAATGTCGAGGATCGCAAGATCGTACTGCGCGGTCATGGCGAAAGCACTGGCGTCCCGGACATTGTCCGCTTCCGCGGCGACGTGGTGGCCGAGTTCCTCCACCATGTCCGCCATCATCATCCGGATCAACGTCTCGTCTTCGACCAGGAAAACGGAGAGTCCGTCCGCCATATCA
Organism: Bradyrhizobium sp. WSM4874; assembly: GCF_055811835.1. Classification (NCBI taxonomy): domain Bacteria; kingdom Pseudomonadati; phylum Pseudomonadota; class Alphaproteobacteria; order Hyphomicrobiales; family Nitrobacteraceae; genus Bradyrhizobium; species Bradyrhizobium sp. WSM4874. The sequence goes on along the minus strand of NZ_JBVVPR010000002.1, from coordinate 316,226 downwards.
ACCCCGCAATCAGCTTCCGAAGCTAATCATAACCGAATCGCGAAGAGGATTCACGAATTCGTGGCGGGGGCCGTTAATTCAAACGCGCCCGATCCGATTCAACTTGATCAATCCAGTCCTCGTTCGTGGCTGAGCCGCACCATCTCCTGTACGAAGACCTGCTTCTGCTTGTCATCGAGGCTCGAATAGAGGGGCTCGGCGGCGTCTGCGACATTGCGCTGGTCGGCAGCGCGGTCGATCAGGAATTGCGCCTCGTTGCGCATCTGCTCGACGATGTCGTCGGGCGGATCCCGCTTGGCGCGCGCAACCCGCAGGTTGAGCCGCTCGGCACCGTTATGCCCGAGGTAGTGCATGGCGCTCGAGAAGCCGTACCAGTGCTTCTCCTGGTCAGGCGTGAGGTTCAGTTCGGCCTTGATCCGCTCGATGTAGGAGTCGCTGTTGGTGACGATCTGGTCGGCGGTCAATTGCGGCGCGCCGGTCTGGGTGAGGACCGTGACATCCTTGTCCTGCGGCGCGTTCTTCGCCTCCTTGCTCGCCTTGGCGCCCTTGCCTGACTTGGCGCTCTTGGCGTCCTTGTCCTTGCCGGCACCCTGCTTGGCGTCCTTGGCAGCGTCCTTGCTCGAGTCCTTGCTCGGATCTTTGGCGGCAGGCGCCTGATTGCCATTATTGCCAACGCCGAGCACGCCGGTGAAGACACCGACCACACCGCCGATCGCGCCGCCGAGCACGCCGCCGACCGGACCAGCCGCCTTGTTCCCCGCCGCCGCTCCTTCCTGAACCCCTTTGACCAGGCCTTGAGCGTTCGCCACCGCGGCTGCGCCGAGCAACATCACGAGAACGGACCCCAGCGCGAACCATCGTCGCAGGTTAAGCCGCGCGGGAGGCGCTGGGTTGATCATTCTGGTCTCCATCTCGATTTGTCGGGCTGTTGGGGGTGAGAACCCCTCGCCAGTTGCAACTCTATCGTTTTCACCGCTTCGAGGTCTAGCCGCCGCAAATGCTATCCACGCCCGAAAAGTGTTTGGCGCGAGGCGCTTATGCAGGCTTATTCGAAACTGCGGCGTATTTGCGCAAGTATCGCCCGGGCGGACGGCGCAAAGTGTGCGTCGCAAAACGGCCGACAGTGGTTCATGGCCCGCGCACGACCATCGAGCGCACTGCCGCGTTCCCGGACACAACGTTAGTTCTAGGCGCAAGCCGTTCGGCTTTCTCGACAGACGCCATCAATCATGATCTGATCGCGCTACCAATTTGCCTTCGAAGCCGACGGCATCAATAAGAAACGTCGAACAAGAAACTTTCAAAAAGAAAATCAAAAGTAGAACTCGGAAGAGTTCAGAGGAAACGCCAGAACAATAAAACACCCAAGCGAGGAAACGAGATGTCACGCAAGACACTGACGCGACGTCAATTTGTGGCTGCCACTGCAATGTCCTCCGCGGCGCTGATCACGGCGCCCTATGTCCGGGGCGCCTACGCCGCCGGCAAGCTCTCGATCGGCTTCTGGGACCACTGGGTGCCGGGCGCCAACAAGGCCTCCACCGATCTCGTCAACGAATGGGCGGCGAAGGAGAAGGTCGAGGTCTCCATCGACTACATCACCAGCAACAACAAGAAGCTCGAACTGACCGTCGCCGCCGAGGCGCAGGCGAAATCCGGTCACGACATTCTCCAGATGCCGACCTGGTGGCCGCACGCCTACGCGGACCAGCTCGAGCCGGTCAGCGACATCATGGAGCCGATCATCAAGCAGAATGGCGAGGTGAACGGCACGACCAAATATCTCGGCCAGGCCGGCGGCAAATGGCTTGCCGTCCCTGCCACCGTCGGCAGCCAGATCAAGGGCCCCTGCTCGCGCATCGACCTGATGAAGAAGCATGCCGGCATCGACGTTCAGGAGATGTATCCGGCCGGTGGCGTGCCCAAGGACGAGAACTGGACGATGGACGCCTTTCTCAAGGCCGCCGAAGCCTGCAACAAGGCCGGCGTCCCGTTTGGGATCGGACTCGGCGAGACCACCGACAGCGTCGATACCGCCGGCGCGATCTTCCAGTCGTTCGGCGCCGAACTCGTCAACGCCAAGGGCGACATCACAGTGAAGACGGACGCCGTGCGTCAGGCTCTCGAATTCTACAAGAAATTGATCGCGGTGCTTCCGGCGGATGCGGCCTCCTGGGATGACGCGTCCAACAACAAATGGCTGATCTCGGGCCGCGGTGCACTGATCCTGAATCCGCCGAGCTCGTGGGCCGTTGCCAAACGCGACGCACCACAAGTCGCCGAGCAATGCTGGACGCACGGCATGCCGGCCGGTCCGAAGGGCCGTTTTGCACCGTTCCTGCCCTATTTCTGGGGCGTCTGGGCCTTCGGCAAGAACAAGGAAGCCGCCAAGAGCCTGCTGACCCATCTGTCGCAACCGTCATCGATCGAAAAGTTCGTCGCGGCGAGCGGCGGCTACGATCTCCCGGCTTTCGCGAACATGACGAAGCTGAAGACGTGGGCCGAGGAAGGGCCGCCGAAGGGCACGCTCTATAGCTATCCCGACCCACATGGCCGCCAGACGATGTCGATCGCGGCCTCGCCGGCGCCGCCGAAGATCGCACAGCAGATCTACTCCCAGGCGACGCTGACCAAACTGGTGCTGCGTTACGCACGGGGCGAGACCATCGAGCAGGCGCTCGCCTGGGCCGAGGGCGAGTGCGAAGGCTTCATGCGGAGCTAACGCCGGGTATGTGCCATGGCGGTTCACGCGTTCGCGCGTGAGCCGCCCGGGATTCACCCTTTCCATCGCCTTCCAAGGGATGCCGACCGATGCGGGCGGCTTCCCTTTCGAACGTCCCGTAAGAAAGTCTGACCATGGCCGATGTCGTCGTTCAGCAAGCTCGCTCCGTCCGTGCCGCGAGCCCGCGCAAACGGGCGAGCCTCAAAAATGCACTCAGGCGGAAGTCGACGATGGCGTTCTTCCTGACGCTGCCGCTGATTCTCCTGATCGCGCTGTTCGTGCTCTATCCTGCCTTCTACTCGATGCATCTCGCCACGCTGAACAAGTCGATGCAGAAGTTCGTCGGCTTGAGCAATTTCACCTTCCTGTTCAAGCGCGACACCTTCTGGATGGTGGTGAGGCAATCCTGCATCTTCGCCCTCACCGCGGTGTTCTTCAAAGCGCTGATGGGCTTCATTGTCGCTCATTTCGTCCACAACCTTCCGGCCAAGGGCCAGCGCAAGTGGCGCGGCATGCTGCTGGTGCCCTGGGTGATCCCGCCGGCGATGAGCACCCTGGCCTGGCTGTGGCTGTTCGATCCCTCCTACAGCGCCTTCAACTACACGCTGTCGTTCTTCGGTGTCGGCCCGATTCCCTGGCTTGGCGACACCTTCTGGGCCCGTTTCTCCGTCATTCTCGTCAACGTCTGGTACGGCGCACCGTTCTTCATGATCATGTATCTGGCCGCGCTTAAATCGGTGCCGGACCAGCTCTACGAGGCTGCCGCCATTGACGGCGCCAATTGGTGGCAGAAGATCTGGCACATCACCCTGCCGATGATGCGCAACATCATCGCCATCACGACGCTGTTCTCGTTGATCGTCACCTTCGCCAATTTCGACATCGTGCGCATCCTGACCTCGGGCGGCCCGTTGGATTCGACGCATCTGTTCGCCACCTGGGCCTTCCAAGTCGGAATCCAGAGCAGCGATATTCCGCTCGGCGCATGCGTCTCGCTGTTCATGGTACCGATCCTCGCAGTCGCGGCGATCTTCATCCTGCGCGATGTCAACAAACGTGGGAACGAAGCCTGATGAGCACGCTTGCAATCGACAAGGGCGGTCCCACGCGCAAGGTCAAGTACCGGAGCATGAGCCGGGATCGGACCTGGGCGCTGCGCTGGTCCTACTTCTTCCTGGTGCTGTTCGCGATTTTTTCGCTCGTCCCGCCGATCTACATGCTGATCACTTCCCTCAAGAGCAGCGCGGAGATTTCGGCGGCGACCAATCCCTGGTGGGTATTTCATCCCACCCTGGCGAACTACGTCGAGCTGTTGACGTCGAACCAGTTTTTGCGCTTCTTCTGGAATTCGGCGGTCGTCTCCATCGTCGTTGTGTGCGTCACCATGCTGATCAGCATTCCTGCGGCCTTCGCGCTGGCAAGGATGAAGTTCTGGGGCTCGACGACGCTCGCGACCGGTGTTTTTCTGACCTACCTGGTTCCGGACAGCCTGTTGTTCATTCCGCTGTTCAAAATGCTCGCAGCGGTCCAGGACATCACCGGCATCACGCTCCTCAACCGATGGTACGTGCTGCTGTTCATCTATCCGACGCTGACCGTGCCGTTCTGCACCTGGATCATGATCGGTTATTTCGCCTCGATCCCGAAGGAGCTGGACGAGGCGGCTCTCATCGACGGCGCCTCATGGCTCCAGACCCTGACGCGGATTTTCATCCCCGTCGCCCTGCCCGGCCTGATCGCGGCGACCATCTTCGCCTTCACTGTCTCATGGGCGCAGTTCCTCTATCCCCTGGTGTTCACGACATCCATCGACCAGCTCGTGCTGCCGGTCGGCATCACCACCACGCTGATCAAGGGCGACGTCTTCAATTGGGGTCAGATCATGACCGGCGCGCTGCTGGGCGCGGCCCCGCCGCTGATCATCTACGCCTTCCTGATGGACTATTACATTGCCGGCCTGACCGCCGGCGCGACAAAGGGTTGATGTCTTATGGCTGAAGTTGCGTTGCGGAAGGTCGTCAAGCGTTACGATGAGGTCGAGGCGGTGCGCGGCATCGATCTCGACATCTCGGACCATGAGTTCATCGTGCTCGTCGGCCCCTCCGGCTGCGGCAAGTCGACGACGTTGCGGATGATCGCGGGACTCGAGGACATCACCGACGGTGACATCATGATCGGCGGGGACGTCGTCAACGACGTGCCGCCGAAGGACCGCGACATTGCGATGGTGTTTCAGAACTACGCGCTCTATCCGCACATGACCGTCGCGGAGAACATGTCGTTCGGGTTGCGGCTCAAGCACTATCCCAAAGCCGAAATCAAGGCGCGGGTGACCGAGGCCGCCCGCCTCCTCGACATCACCGACCTGATCGACCGCAAGCCGAAGCAGCTCTCCGGCGGTCAGCGCCAGCGCGTCGCCATGGGGCGGGCGATCGTGCGCAACCCAAAAGTCTTCCTGTTCGACGAGCCGCTATCCAATCTGGACGCCAAGCTGCGCGTGCAGATGCGGATCGAGATCAAGAAGGTGCACCAGAAGGTGCGTACCACGACGGTCTACGTCACCCACGACCAGGTCGAGGCGATGACGCTGGCGGACCGCGTAGTGGTGATGAACAAGGGGCGGATCGAGCAGATCGGCACCCCGAACGAGCTCTACCACAAGCCGGCGACGCGCTTCGTCGCGGGCTTCATCGGCTCGCCGGCGATGAACTTCATTCCGTGCCGGCTTGAGGACGTCGGCGGCAAGCTCAACATCCGCCTGACGGACCGCATCTCGTTCCCGTTGCCGCCGGCCCGCGCCGCCCGTTACAGCGCGCTGCCCCGAGCCGAAAACCTGTTGCTCGGCATCCGTCCCGAACATCTCACGGAATCGCATGCGCATCTGGAGCCGGGTGTCGAGACCTTCGACACCGTGCTTGATGTCACCGAGCCGATGGGAATGGAGACGCTGGTCTATTTCGGCCTGGAAGGCACGCCAATTTGCGGCCGTGTCGATCCCAATGCGGGCGCCAAGGACGGCGGCCCCATGCGTTTGGCGATGGACCTCAACAATATGCACCTGCTAAGCGAGGCGACCGGCGTCGTATTGTGACGGCCGGTCGGGAAACTCGCGCAGGTAGGAACGATGTCGACCAACAAGAAGAAAATCTTTGTCACGCAAACTTTGTCGCAAGGGGCGCGCGCCCTCCTCACCCAGCGAGATGACATCGAGCTCATCGAGTTTCCGAACCTGATCTCCGCTAGGGATTTCGAGGCCTTGCTGAAGAGCCACGCGCCGGTCCATGGCGTGGCGCTCGGCGCCACCGCTTTCGGCGAGACCGAGCTCGAAGCCTCGAAGGACATGAAGGTGGTGACCCGGATTGGCGTCGGCTACGACGCCGTCGACGTCCCCGCCCTCTCCCGCCGCAAGGTGCCGCTGATGGTCGCCGGCAGTGCGAATTCGCCCTCCGTCGCCGAGCAGGCGCTGTTCATGATGCTGACACTGGCCAAACGCGCGCAGGAGATGCACGCCTGCGTCAAGGACGGCAAATGGGCCGACCGCCTCGGCATGCTGCCGTTCGATCTCTACGGCAAGACCGTCCTCATCATCGGCTTCGGCCGCATCGGCACCCGCACCGCCAAGCGCTGCCTGGCGATGGACATGAATGTGCAGGTCTATGATCCCTACAAGGGAGTCGCAGAGATCAAGGCGGCAGGCTGCGAGCCGGTCGCCGATCTCGATGCCGCGCTGCCACACGCCGATTTCGTCACCATCCACTGCCCGAAGACGCCGGAGACCGTCGGCCTGTTCGACGCGGCGCGGATCGGCCGGATGAAGCCGAAATCCTATCTCATCAACACCGCGCGCGGCGGCATCGTGAAGGAAGCGGCGCTGTATGACGCACTGGTCTCGGGCAAGCTCGCCGGCGCCGGTATCGACGTGTTCGAGGTCGAGCCGCCGCCGGTCAGCAACGCGCTGTTCGCGCTGCCCAACGTCATCATGGCCCCGCATGTCGCCGGCGTCACGGTCGAGGCGGTGAGCCGGATGAGCGAGCAGACCGCGCGAAACATCCTGAGTGTGCTGGACGGCGATCCCATCCGGCAGAACATCATCAATCAGGATGTCCTGGGCTGAGTATTTCCAGGGCGGCCCGGCCGCCCCCCGCCTTCGGAACGCCAGAATGAGTCCCATTTTGGTGCAGATCGAGCCCTCACTCAGCCTTAATCAAACCCGCGTAATAGGTCCGGCCGCGGCGGCAGTGGGACAGACTTGCCGGCCGCGTCGAGCTGGAGGATGGACCCTTGTCAGAGATCGACCCGACCGACCACGCGTTGGCGACCATCGCCAGCATCCTGGAGCACCCTGAACCCGTCCTCGTCGTGCGCGAGACCGAGACCGTGCGCGAGACCGAAACCGTGACCGTGACCGAAATGGTGGTTGCTGGTGAGCACGGGGTCGCCGACGAGCACCCGTTAGTCGACGAGCACCCGATGGTCGATGAGCATCCGGTCGTCGAGGAGCAGCCGCTGGTGCCGGAGCACACTGATGCCGACGGCTACAGCAAGGTCGGGCCCGGGCCGATGGTGGCGATCCGTCTGAAATGGACGGTCCATCGCGGCGATGACGGCCAGTTCTACGTCCACGAGACCATCGGCGAGCAGTCCGTGCCCGTGGTCAGCGGCCCGATGACCGGCGAAGCCGCAGTGCATTTCGTCGACGCGCACGAGGACGAGGCACATCGGCGCTTCGAAGAGCTGCGCAGCGAGATCGCTGGCCGCAGCTCGCTCGCCGAGTACGAGCGCAAGGGCGAAGCCTAGCGCGCTGTCGAACGAAGTGGATGCCGGTTCGGCCTATCGTCGTCCGAGATAATCCTTCACGAGCTCGACGCCTGCGTGCCGCAACAGGTCGTAGGCTGTCGTGACGTGAAAGAAGAACTGCGGGACGCTGAAGGTCAGCAGCAGCATCCGCCCGGTGAAGGCCAACTCGGTCCCGTTCTTCAGCCTGAAGAAGACATTCCGTTCCGCCGCAGCATTGATCTCCTCGCGCGGCAGGCCTTCGATGAACTCGATTGACGTTGCGATGCGGGCCTGGAGTCCGGCCATGTCGTGCTCCAGCATCGGCAGCATCACCGGCTCGCGCTCGGCCAGCAAGGCCGAGGCGACCGTGGCATGGCGGCAGGCCTCGCCGATCTGTTGCGCCAGATCGTACATGTCGGGCGCAATGCGCATGCCGAGCAGGACGGCCGGATTGAACTTCCGGGCTTCGGCATAGGCAACGCCCTTGTCGAGCAGTGCGGACAGATTGCGCAGATACGGCACGAAGACGCCGACCGAGGCGTCATGCATCGAGATCGTCACTTCAGAATTCCCTTCAATTCCGCCTCGCCAGCGACGGGCATCTGGTCTAAATCCAAGGCTCAAGACAGGCATCGAGAGCTGCACAATGACAGCTCGGGCATGGGTGGAAAAGAGATGATCGTTCGAATGACCAGTCGAATTTTGGCGACTTTGGCCGTGGTCCTGCTGGCAAACGTTTCGGCGCACGGACAGCAGGCGACGCCGTCCCGCCTCGACGAGATCGTCAAGCGCGGCACTTTGCGCGTCGGCATGACCGGCGACTACAAGCCCTTCACCTATCTCGACAAGACGACGCAGCAATTCAACGGCTTCGACGTCGACATGGCGGAGGCGCTCGGCAAGGCGCTCGGCGTCAAGGTCGAATTCGTGCCGACGGCATGGCCGAAGCTGATGAAGGATTTCGAGGCCGACCAGTTCGACATCGCCATGGGCGGCGTCTCGGTCACGCTCGACCGGCAGAAGAAGGGTTTCTTCTCCACGCCGATCATGCGCGAGGGCAAGACGCCGATCGCGCGCTGTGCCGACGTCGCCAAATACCAGAGCATCACCGACATCGACAAGAAGGGCACCCGCGTGATCGTCAATCCCGGCGGCACCAACGAGCGCTTCGCGCGTGCCAACATCAAGGAAGCCGACATCACCGTCTTCCCGGACAACACCGTGATCTTCGACGAGATCGCCAAGGGTAATGCCGACCTGATGATGACGGACGCCTCCGAGACGCGCTACCAGCAGAAGCAGCATCAAGGCGTGCTCTGCGCGGTGCACCCCGACAAGCCGTTCGACTTCTCCGAGAAGGCCTATTGGCTCCAGCGCGACATGGCGCTGAAGGCGTTCGTCGACCAATGGCTGCACATTTCCATGCAGGACGGCAGCTACAAGAAGATCTACGCCGCCTGGTTCGATTAGGGACCGCGTCCTCCTGTCGCTTGCCCCGGCCAAACTTTGGACCGGCTGCGGTGTTATTGAACCCGAAATCGCCGGACCACGACTCATACGGTGACAGTGATCTAGATCACTTTTTGCGATCGAACCGGGGCGTAAGCGTCGGTCCGGGGACCACCTGTTTCAGGAGACGCGAAATGAGGAAGCTGTTGGCCACGGCCGCATTCCTTCTGGCGAGCACCGCTGCGCAGGCGCAGTACACCTTCGACTATGGCGGGCGTACCATCCGCATCGATCCCGACCGCGGCACGGTGCAAATCCCCGGCGTCTACGACAACACCGGCCAGGGCAAAGCGAAGAAAACCAAGAACGATGCCAAGGGGGCTCCAAAAGCGGACCCGCAGGCACCGCAACAAGCCAAGGCTGACCCGCAGGTGCCCGCCAATCCGGCGCCGGCCCCGGCACCTGTCACGGCGCCGCCGGCGGCCGAGCAGGCCCCTGTCCAAGCTCCCGTGGCCGTCGCGCCTCCTGCCCCGCCGGCGCCTCCGGCCACCACGGCTAACAATGCTCCGGCCGGAGACGCGCTGGTGCCGCCGCCTCAGCCGGCCCCAATTGCTGCCCCGACGGTGGCCGCAGTACCGCCCGCACCGCCTCCACCACCTGCTCCGACGGTCGCAGCCGCGCCTCCGGCTCCGCCCCCCGTCCCGGCGCCTGCGCCTGCCCCCGTTCAGTCGGCTGCCGTCGCGCCGCCGGCTCCCGCAACCGCGCCCACGCGCGATCTCAATTCACCGCTCGGCGTCTGGCTCACTGAGGAGAAGGAAGGCAAGGTCCGGATCGAGCAATGCGGCAGCAATCTCTGCGGCTACTCGGTCGATTCGAAATCGAACCAGAATGGCGAGCAGGTTCTGATCAACATGAAGCCCGGCAAGGACCAGAACAAGGACCAGAAGTGGTCCGGCCGGATCCTCGATCCCAACTCCGGCTCGACCTACGATTCAACCATCGCGCTGAAGGGCACCGATCGCCTGCGCGTGCAGGGCTGCGCCTTCGGCGGCATGTTCTGCGGCGGCCAGACCTGGACGCGGGTGAACTGACTTCGTGGTGACACTCTGACCGAGACAAAGGGCCCGCAATGCGGGCCCTTCGCTTTCGCCCGCCAAATCGGCGACGTGCGCGACATCACAGAGCCCGTCGCGCGCGTGACAGCCCTCACATCGCCGGCTCCGCGTCGATGTCACGATCCCTGCATGATCAACCCTAGGGGCGTGTCATGAACGGATTTCGTAAGGCTCTCTTCGCCACCATCATCGTCATCGCGTTGCCGGCCGCGCAGGCAAGCGCCAGCACTTTCGACGGCGCATGGAATGTCCGTATTTCGTCGTCGAGCGAGACCTGCGGTAACGGCTCGACCGTCGCGATCGGTATCAACAACGGTCAGATCGCCTCGAGCAGCGCAATGGTGACGGCATCAGGCCGCGTCGCGGACGCGGGCAGCATCAACGTCACCTTGAGCACCGGCATCAAGCGTGCCGTCGGCTTCGGCCGGCTCAGCGGCACCTCCGGCTCCGGCACGTGGCGCGGCAGCATGTGCAAGGGCACGTGGACGGCGGAGCGGATGTAAGTGCTGTTGTCCCGGACGCGGTGCAGCGTGCAATGCCGCTCCGCAGAGCCGGGACCCAGCGTTCTTCGTGGGTCTCAAATCTCGGGGCCCCGGATGGGCGCCGCATCGCCTTGCGGCGACGCGTCTGGTCCGGAACACGAGACGCTAGCCGACCGCCGCGCCGTATTCCGCGTCGGTCACCGGCTCCAACCAGGTTGAGAACACGCCGTCGAGCGCTTCCTGCATGGCGATGTGGGTCATGCCGTTGGTTGGCGACCCGCCGTGCCAGTGCAGCTCGCCCGGCGGAATCCAGACGGTGTCGCCGGGACGGATTTCGATGACAGGCCCGCCCTTGGACTGGACCCGGCCGACCCCCGAAATCACATAGAGCGTCTGCCCGAGCGGATGGTGATGCCAGTTGGTGCGCGCGCCCGGCTCGAACGAGACGCGCGAGCAGTTCAGCCGCGCGGGCGCGGGCGCCATGATGACGGGGTCCTGCCAGACCGTGCCGGTGAAGTGTTCCCCGGGCGCACGACGGGTCGGCCGCGTGCCTGCAACAGTGATCTCCATTGGATTTACCTCACTTCTTTCCCGGTTACTTCTTGCTTGCGGCGTAGCGCGCCTTGGTCTCGGCGTTCATGGGATAGAGGCCCGGGAGCACCGCGCCATTGTTCACCTCGTTGACGATCCAGGCTTCCATCCGCTCCTGCTCGACACCCTCGTTGAGCACGTGTTCGAGCATCGCCTGCGGGATCAGCACGCAGCCGTCCTGGTCGGCGACCACGATGTCGTTCGGGAACACCGCAACGCCGCCGCAGCCGATCGGCTCGCCCCAGCCCACGAAGGTCAGGCCGGCAACCGACGGCGGCGCGGCATAGCCGTCGCACCAGACCGGCAGGTTGGTGCCGAGCACGCCCTCGACGTCGCGCACGACACCGTCGGTGACGAGTGCGGTGACGCCGCGCTTCATCATGCGCGCGCACAGGATGTCGCCGAAGATGCCGGCGTCGGTAATGCCCATGGCGTCGACCACGGCGATGCAGCCCTCCGGCATCGCCTCGATCGCGGTGCGGGTCGAGATCGGCGACGACCAGGATTCCGGCGTCGCCAGATCCTCGCGCGCCGGCACGAAGCGCAGCGTGAAGGCCGGTCCCACCAGGCGCGGCAGACCCGGGCGCAGCGGACGCGCGCCGCGCATCCAGATGTTGCGCAGGCCCTTCTTCAGCAGGACCGTTGTGATGGTGGCAGTGGTGATGCCGGCGAGGGTCTTGCGGGCTTCGGGGGACAGCGACATGGAAACAGACGAGCTCCGGATGGGCGGGAAAGCACGCGCGCATCTTGCGGGGTGCGGGCCTTGCGTCAAGGGCCAACAAGCTACCAATCATGCAGGGCCGCAGCGCTGTTATGCGTCGCGATAACAAGGCTTTATCGTCTCCCCCTGCATTAATTTATTGGACTTGCGGGCACATTTACGCGAAGCAGGAACAAGCGGAGCTCAAGGCCGAGCCCGCGTATCTCCAGAAGCCCGATTTCGACACCCCATGTCCGCGACGCTTCCCCCGCCCCGCCTTCTGCCCAGTGGCGACAGCGCCGTCACGGTCGAGTTCAGCCGTACCATTGACGACGACGCCAACCAGCGCGTGCTGGCGCTCGACAAGGCGCTCGCAGCAAGCGCGATCGATGCCATCACCGAGTCCGTGCCGACTTATCGCTCGCTGCTGGTGCATTACGACCCGGGCAAGATCGGCTTCGACGCGCTCGGCGAAAAGCTGCTCGCGCTCGCCAGCCAGCCGCTGCCGCCGGCGACCAAAGCGCGCCGCTGGCGCATTCCCGTCGCCTATGGCGGCGAGCATGGCATCGACCTCGAGGACGTCGCGAAGGCGCTGAACACCACGCCCGACGACATCGTCGCGCGCCATGTCGCCGGCGACTATAAGGTCGCCATGATCGGCTTCACGCCGGGGTGGTCCTATCTCAGCGGGCTCGACAAATCCCTGCAGATGTCGCGGCGGCAGAATCCGCGGCTGTTGACGCCTGCCGGCACGATCTCGATCGGCGGCATCCAGGCCGGAATCCAGTGCCTGGCAGCGCCGAGCGGCTGGCACCTGCTCGGCCGCACGCCGGTGCGGACCTATCAGCTCCACCGCAATCCGACCTTCCTCACCGAACCCGGCGATCGCGTGACGTTTTTCGCCGTCGACCACAAGACGTTCGAGGAACAGGACCGCGCCGCCGAAGCCGGCGAGATCATTGCCGAGCAGGTGGTCGCATGAGCCGGCTCGTGATCGCCAGCATCGGGCCTGCAAGCACGGTCCAGGACGGCGGACGCCATGGAGCGCAGCGCTATGGCCTGACGGTCAGCGGCGCGATGGACCGCCTGTCGCTCGCGGCAGCGAACACGCTTGTCGGCAACGAACCGTTCGCAGCCGTTGTCGAGGTCGGCCCGTTCGGCGCCTCGTTCGCCGCGCGCGACGGTGCCGTGCGCGTCGCGATTTCAGGCGCGCCGCGCAATGCGGACATCTCCGGCAGCCCGGTCGCCATGGACACATCGGTGACGCTGAAGGACGGCGAGACGCTGACGCTGGGTTTTGCTCGCGGCGGGGCGTTCACTTATCTGGCGATCGAAAGCGGGATCAAGGGCGAGCCGGTGTTCGGCAGCCTTGCGGTCAACGCCCGTGCCGGTCTCGGCAGCCCCTACCCGCGCCCGCTGCAGGCCGGCGACGAATTCACCGTCGATGCCGCAAGCGGTGCACCGGACCTGCGCATCGAACTGCCGAAGCCATCGAGCGGTCCGATCCGCGTCCTGCTGGGACCGCAGGACGACGAGTTCGACGACGCCAACAAGGCGCTGTTCCTCGACAGCGAGTGGAAGATCTCGGCGACCTCCGATCGCATGGGCTACAGGCTTGAGGGCCCTGCGATCAAGCATCTGCATGGCCACAACATCGTCTCCGACGGCACGGTCAACGGCAGCATCCAGGTGCCCGGCAACGGCGCGCCGATCGCGCTGATGATGGATCGCGGCACCTCCGGCGGCTACCCGAAGATCGCGACCGTGATCACGGCCGATGTCGGCCGTCTCGCGCAAACCTCGGCAGGAACCGCGTTCCGCTTCAAGGCGGTCAGCATGGCTGAGGCGCAGGACGAGGCGAGAAAATTCGCGCAGCTGATCCGCAACCTGCCCGATCGCCTGCGCTCCGCCGACACCGTCGCGCTCAACATCGAAGCGCTCAGCGATGCCAACGTCGCGGGCTATGCTGTCAGTGCCATCGACGCCGGGACCTGGCAGGTTGCAGCCGAGCCGTAAACGACAAGACGACCAGAGACGGAGAGCACCCCATGAAGACGATCGATCTCAATTGCGATCTCGGCGAAGGTTTTGGCGCGTGGGAGATGGGCAACGATGCCGCCATGATCGACCTGGCGAGCTCGGTCAACGTCGCTTGCGGCTTCCACGCCGGCGATCCCGATATCATGCGCCGGACTGTCGAGCTGGCGAAGGCGCGCGGCGTCTCGGTCGGCGCGCATCCTGGCTATCGCGACCTGCACGGCTTCGGCCGCCATCCGATCGCGGGCCTGAAAGCCTCCGAGATCGAGAACCTCGTCGCCTACCAGATCGGCGCCCTGCAGGCGATCGCGACCGCGGCGGGCCACAAGGTCACGCATGTGAAGGCGCATGGCGCGCTCTCCAACGTCGCCTGCGAGGATGACATGACGGCGAAGGCGATCGCCGCCGGCATCAAGGCGGTCGACCCCAGCCTGATCTTCGTCGTGCTCGCCAATTCGAAGCTGGTGAAGGCCGGCGAAGCCGCCAATCTGCCGATGGTGCACGAGGTGTTCGCCGACCGCGCCTATGAGGACGATGGCAATCTCGTCTCGCGCAAGAAGCCGGGTGCGGTGCTGCACGACGCCAAGGCGATCGCCGACCGCGTGGTGCGTATGGTACAGGACGGCGCGGTGGTCTCGGTCACGGGCAAGGTCATCAAGATGCGCACCGACACGGTGTGCATCCACGGTGATACGCCGGGCGCCGTCGACATCGCGCGCGGTTTGCGGCAGGCCTTGAAGGATGCAGGGATCGAGGTCGCGCCGTTCAAGCGCGGCGCGTGAGGTTTGCTCAGTGCCGTAGGGTGGGCAAAGCGAAGCGTGCCCACCAAAATCCATCCTGCTTGCTGAGAGATGGTGGGCACGGCGCAATCGCGCCTTTGCCCACCCTACGAGAGCTGCGAAGACTCGTTAGAACGGGTGCACCGACAGCGTGCCGAACACGATCGCGGCGATAACCGCGAAGGCGCTGTACATCGCGGCATGATGCACGCTCGCCCCGGTCCGCCGCGAGAGCGAACGCGCGTAGAAGTGCAGCCGGGCTTCCGCCGATAGTTCGCGCATGGTCGATCTCCAACGCCCCATATGCGGGATTATGAGGGATCAACCGGGGTGGCGGGCAAGAGACCCGCGGAAATAGCGATGCGGGTTCTCTGAAAACCCCGCATCGCAGGAGCAAATTCTACCCGCCCGCAGGTTCCGAGAATCTTATTCGTTCAAATCCGAGCCAGTTGGAACCGGCTCGGATGACGGTGGGATGACAGCTAGTAGACGTCAGCCTGGAAGCGGCCCGTCTTCTTGAGCTCGGCGACAAAACTGACGGCTTCGTCGGTCGAACGCGCCCCGAACTGGGCGACGATATCGACCAGCGCGCGCTCGACGTCCTTGGCCATGCGCTTGGCATCGCCGCAGATGTAGAGATGCGCCCCCTCGGCAAGCCACGTCCATAGCTCGCGGCCGACCTCGCGCATGCGGTCCTGCACGTAGAACTTCTTCTCGCCGTCGCGCGACCAGGCCAGCGACATGCGCGTGAGCAGGCCCGAGGTCTTCATCGCGTTGAGCTCCTCCTGGTAGAAGAAGTCGCAATCGCTGCGCTGGTGGCCGAAGAACAGCCAGTTCTTGCCGGGCGCACCGGTCGCCTTGCGGTCGAACAGGAAGGCACGGAACGGCGCAATGCCGGTGCCGGGGCCGATCATGATGATCGGCGTCTTCGGATCCTGCGGCAGGCCGAAATTGTGCGCCTTCTGCACATAGACCTTGAGCTTCTCGCCCTCGGCGATGCGCTCGCCGAGGAAGGTCGAGGCGACGCCGATGCGCTTGCGTTTGCCGATCACGTAGCGCACGGAATCGACCGTCAGCGAAAGCTTCCCAGGCGTCGCATTGTGCGAGGACGAGATCGAATAGAGCCGCGGCTGCAGCGGCTCAAGCGCCTCGACGAAGGCTTCAGGATGCGGCCGCGTACCCGAAAACTTCTGCAGCGCAGCCATGACGTCGAGCGCGGCGGCGTCGCCATCGGGATCCTCGCCCTGCGCCAGTGCCCGTGCCCTCTCGCGCTGCGCGCCGCCGGTGATGAAGGAGAGCAGTTCGAACAGCGTGTCGGGCGCCGGCGAGAGCGAAACGTCGTCGATCAGCACCTCACGCAGCGTCTTGCCGTTGACCTTCGTCGTGTGGGAGGCACCGAGCAACGCGATGACCTGGTCGACGAGGCCGAGCTCGTTGCGGGCGAACACGCCAAAACTGTCACCGACGACATAGTCGAGCTTGCTCTCGGAAAGATCGAACTCGACGTGATAGGTTTCCTTCTCCGACTTTCCCTTGTTGAGAAGACGGCGCGACAGGAAGGTCGCCGCAACAGGATTGTCGCGCGAGCGGCCGGGCTCGGCGATCGTCACGGTCACGGCGGGGGCCGCCACCGCGTCGACCTTGTCGGACGCCTTGTCGCCAGCCTTGGCCGCCGGCGCCTTGTCCAGCTCTTCGTGCAGCGACTTCAGCATCCGCGCGGTTTCCTTGCCGCCGGGGACGCAGAGGTTGAGCCGCGCTTCACTGCGGCTCGCGATCGCCTCCGAATAGTCGTGGCAATTGTAGCCGCACTGCCCGCAATCCTGCTGCGCCATCGCCGCCATCATCTTGCGCCGCACGGGACGGCCTTCGGCGAGCTTCATCCGATCGGCGATCGGCATGGTCTGGTCGTGCCAAGGCGCTTCACCGTCGTCACCATCACCGGCTTGCATGACCGCGGCGCCCTGCTCGGCCGACAGCGGCGCGGCCGCGTCAGGCGACAGCAGCCCGGCAAAGAAGCCGTTCAGCCAGGAGCGTTGGGCGTCGGAGAACGGGGCGCTCGTGGGAATGATGTCGAGTTTCGGCGGAGGGCTGATCTGGTTCATGAAGACACCTCGGCATCGGCAAGCTTGCGCAGCGTCTCGCCGTCGTGGCGGCGCGCAAAGGACAGGAAGGTTTCGTCGGAAGACGAGCGATGGGCGATATAGGCCTTGAGCAGTCCTTCGACTGTCTTCGGCGCGTCCTCGGCCTTGAGGTCGTGATAGACCTCCTGCCCGACGTCGGCGTCAGGACCGAACCCGCCGCCGGTGAAGAGATGATAGCCCTCCACCGTGTCCTCCTCGTTGACAGGCACGCGCGCCCCGATCAGGCCGATGTCGCTGATGTAATGCTGGGCACAGGAATGGTGGCAGCCGGTGACGTGGATGTTGACCGGCTTGTCCATCTCGACGCGCGGCTCGCACCAGTCGCCGATCTCGGCGGCGTGGCGCTTGGTGTTGGAGGCGGCGAAGCGGCAACCGGCATTGCCGGTGCACGCGATCAGGCCGGCGCGGATGTGCGAAGCCTCGACCGCAAGCCCGATCTGCTTGATCGCCGCGATGGCAAGCTCGACATTCTCGTCGCGCACCCCTGATATCAGCAGGTTCTGCCAGACGGTCAGACGGATCTCGCCGTCGCCGAGGTCCCGCGCCACCTTGGCGAGGCCCCGCATCTGATCGCTGCTGATCTTGCCGAGCGTCAGCGACACGCCGATCCAGTTCAAGCCGTCCTGCTTCTGCTTGTGCACGCCGATATGCGCCATGCGGTCCGCGGCCGGCCGCGGCGCAAACGCCTCTTCCGGCACGCGCGTGAATGGTGTCTTCAGCCGTTCCTCGACGATCTTGAGAAAGCCGTCATGGCCCATGGCGTCGAGCACGTATTTCAGCCGCGCCTTGTTGCGGTTGGTGCGGTCGCCGTGCTCGATGAACACGCGCACGATGGCGTCGGCAACGGCGGTGGCGTCTTCAGGCTTGACGACGATGCCGGAATATTTGGCAAAGTCCTTGTGGCCGGTGATGCCACCGAGGCCGAGGCGGAACCAGATCCCGGGCTCGACGCCGAAGCCGTCCTGCACCTCATATGCCGTGAAGGCGATATCATTGGTCTCCTCGAGCACGGCGATCCTGCCGGCGCCGTCGAAGGCGACGTTGAACTTGCGCGGCAAGCCATACAGCGAGCGATCGTTCAGGATGTGGTAGTGCCACTCGCGCGCATAAGGCCGCGTGTCGATCAGCTCCTGCGGGTCGATGCCCGCCGTCGGCGTTCCCGTCACGTTGCGGATGTTGTCGGCGCCGGAGCCGCGCGAGCACAGGCCTAAGTCCTGAATGCCTTCGATCAGCTTCACGGCGTTCTTCGGCGGGATCTCGCGAAGCTGCAGATTGGCGCGCGTCGTGACGTGGCTGTAGGGCCCGCACGTTTCATCGGCAAGATCGGCAAGGCCGGCCAGCTGCCAGTGCTTCATGATGCCGTTCGGAATGCGCAGACGGCACATGTAGGAGTCCTGCGTCGGCGCGACGTAGAAGATGCCGTAATAGCGCCAGCGGAAATTGTCCGCCGGACTCGGCGGCGTATTGTCGAGCGCCTGCTGGCGGAGACGCGGATAGGCATCGAAGGGATGCTCGTCGCGCTTGACCTTCTCCTGGTCGGCGAGCTTCTTGCCCGCGGCGATGAACTTGTCCTGCGCCTTGATGTGCACGGCATCGGGACCGGTCGGCTCGGCGTTCGCCTTGCCGGCGCCGCCGCCAAGACCGCGACCGACGCGACTGATCTGCAGACCGGTCGTGAAGCCTTCGAGGTAGCGTTTCTGGTCGTCGGTAAAGTCGACTGAGACGGTGTCGATTTTCATGGTCAGTAACGAAGCTCCTGCGGCCACCTGGGTGGTATCGACGGAAAGTGCACGACCCGCGAGGAGCTCGGCTGGCTCGAGAGCCGGCTGCGCACCCAACGGTCCGATCAGCTTCGTTGCTGGGGACTGGCGCAGCAGGCATCTGTGACAGGCTGGCCGCACTGCAACATTCAATTTGCGTGCCAGCTTTGATGAAATGAAAATGTGTGTGGTATCAAGCAGCTAAGAGCAAAAAAGGGAACTCAGGGCTCTGGAGCTCTTACGAAATTCGAGCAGTCGGCCTAAAATTTAGACGCGGATCCCCAGCGCTCAAAAACGATGCAGGCCCGAATCACACCTTCCAGCGGCCTACCTCGAAGGCCTCAAGATGACCCCGAATATTGGCGGGATCGAAGGCGGGGCCGGCGAATGCGCCGAATGCCGCGGGGGCCTGGGCGGGGGGCTGGCGGCCGAGGACGCCGTCATAGAGATCGGGCCTGAACACGGCCATGGCCGTCTTGACGCCGTCGGGCGTCAGCGTCGTCTGCCCCCAGCGCACCATCTGCGCATAGAGCCAGGCGGCCTGGACCGGATCGGGGCGCCCTGCTTCCTCGCGTCCCACCAGAAGGTAGCTGCCGCTCTCGCGAACGGTGCCGTCCGGCGAAATCTTGAGGCGTCCCGTGAGGGTGCGCTGGATGACTTCGGCATCGACGCCGATCCGCTCCGGCTGCGCCAGGATCCGCGCCGCTTCGGCCCGGTTTTCCGGGTGCTCGATGAACTCCGCGGCTTTCACCGCCGCGCGCACCAGGCTGGCCACCACGTCCGGATTCTTGTCGGCCCAGACCTGGCGGAGCGCGAGCACCTTCTCCGCCGCATGGGCCAGGATGTCGGAGACGAAATGCAGGATGTGGCCGATCCCGAGATCGACCGCGATCGAATTCCAGGGCGCGCCGACGCAGAACGCATCGACATGACCATTGGCGAGACTGTCGACCATATAGGGCGGCGGCAGCACCACCAGCCGCACGTCCTCGTCGGGATCGACGCCGGCCGCCGCCATCCAGAACCGCAATTGGTAATTGTGGGTCGAGAACGGGAAGGTCATGCCGAAGGTCAACGGATCGGCCCCCGCTTTGCGCCGCTTGGCGACCACGCGCGCCAACGCTTTTGCCGTTGCGAGCGGATCGAAGCGGTCGCCATCGATCTCCTCCATCAGCGCGGCATGAAGCGCCGGCGAGACCGTGATCGCATTGCCGTTGATGCCGAGATTGAAGGGCGCCGCGATCGGCACCTTGACATGACCGAGCCCGAGCGAGGACGCAATCGCGACGGGCGCGAGCAGATGCGCGGCGTCGAACAAGCCGATATTGAGCTTGTCGCGGACGTTGGACCAGGAGACCTCGCGGACCAGTTCGACCTCGAGCCCTTCGGCCGTGGCAAATCCCTTGTCGACGGCAACGATCAGCGCTGCGGCATCGACCAGCGGAATGAACCCGATGCGGAGGGGAACGGTCATTTCAGCATCTCCGACGCGGTGATGATCGACTGGGCGATCTCGCCGATTTTCTTCTTCTCGCGCATCGCGGTAGAGCGCAGCAGCACATAGGCCTCGTCCTCGGTCAGGCCCTTCACCTTCATCAGGATGCCCTTGGCCTTCTCGATGACCTTGCGATC
This sequence comes from Bradyrhizobium sp. WSM4874, assembly GCF_055811835.1. Taxonomy (NCBI): domain Bacteria; kingdom Pseudomonadati; phylum Pseudomonadota; class Alphaproteobacteria; order Hyphomicrobiales; family Nitrobacteraceae; genus Bradyrhizobium; species Bradyrhizobium sp. WSM4874. The sequence continues at coordinate 296,042 of NZ_JBVVPR010000002.1, read as the reverse complement.
CTCGAGCTGCGACTTGGTGCGCTCCAGCTCCTCCTGGAGTTTTGCGAAGGCATTGAAGCGCGACACGCAGAGGTCGAGGATCGGCTTGATGCGCTCCTTCCTCAGCCCGTCGACGATATAGGCGGAAACCCCCGCCTCGACCGAGGCCTGGATCGAGGATGAATCGCTCTGATCGACGAACATCGCGATCGGGCGCCGCACGGCGCGGCTGACCTGGAACATCGCTTCCAGCACGTCGCGGCTGGGGTTTTCAAGATCGATCAGGATGATGTCAGGGTCGACCGCATAAATACGGGCGAGCAGGCTTTGCATCTCGCTGATATGGACGATCTGCGTGAATCCGGCCTCCCGCAACCCTTCCTCGAGGATCGCAGCCCGGATCGGGCTTTCGTCGACGATCACGATTTTGGGCGACTGTTCGGCGCTCATTGCTCACTCACCACCAGTGATTCATCCATAGCATGCCCTCAGGCCCTGCAAAGGGTTGTAATTATGGGCAATTGGGACTAGCTCAACCCTGTCAATCAGGCAGATTTGGATATGGATCAGACGGCTGCGCCGAAGGTCAGCTTCGTGTCGCTCGGGTGCCCCAAGGCTTTGGTGGATTCCGAGCGCATCATCACGCGCCTGCGCGCCGAGGGTTACGAGCTCGCCCGCAAGCATGACGGCGCCGACATCGTCATCGTCAACACCTGCGGCTTCCTCGACAGCGCCAAGCAGGAATCGCTCTCGGCGATCGGCGAGGCCATGGCCGAGAATGGCAAGGTGATCGTGACCGGCTGCATGGGCGCGGAACCCGAGCAGATCGAGCAGGCCTATCCCGGCGTGCTCTCCATCAGCGGCCCGCAGCAATATGAGAGCGTGCTGGACGCCGTGCATCGCGCGCTGCCGCCCGCCCACAATCCGCATCTCGATCTGGTGCCGCCGCAGGGCATCAAGCTAACACCGCGCCACTACGCCTATTTGAAAATCTCCGAGGGCTGCAACAACCGCTGCACCTTCTGCATCATTCCGAAGCTGCGTGGCGACCTCGTCTCGCGACCGGCCAACGATGTGCTGCGCGAGGCCGAACGCCTGGTCGACGCCGGCGTCAAGGAACTGCTGGTAATCTCGCAGGACACCTCGGCCTACGGCGTCGATCTCAAATACGCCGAGAGCCCGTGGAAGGATCGCCAGGTCCGCGCCAGATTCATCGACCTCGCGCGCGAGCTCGGCGAACTCGGCGCCTGGGTCCGCTTGCAATATGTCTACCCCTACCCGCATGTCGACGAGGTCATCGCGCTGATGAACGAAGGCAAGGTGCTGCCCTATCTCGACATCCCGTTCCAGCACGCGAGCCCCGAGGTGCTGAAGGCGATGAAGCGCCCGGCGGCGCAGGACAAGACGCTGGCGCGCATCAAGCGTTGGCGCGAGCAATGTCCCGATCTCGCTCTCCGCTCGACCTTCATCGTCGGCTTCCCCGGCGAGACGGATGCCGATTTCGCCTATCTGCTCGACTGGCTAGACGAGGCCGAGATCGATCGGCTCGGCTGCTTCAAATACGAGCCGGTCGCCGGCGCCACGGCGAATGCGATCGAGAACCCCGTACCGGAAGAGATCAAGCAGGAGCGCTACAACGCCCTGATGGCGCGCCAGCAGAAGATTTCCGCGCGCAGGCTGAAGCGCAAAGTCGGCACGCGCCAGCAGATCATCATCGACGAGGTCGGCCCGACCGTCTCAAAGGGCCGATCCAAGGCCGATGCGCCGGAGATCGACGGCGCCGTCTACCTGTCGAGCCGCCGCCCCTTGCGCGTTGGCGAGATCGTCACCGCGAAGATCGAACGCGCCGATCAATACGACCTGCACGGCAGCGTCGCGGGATTCTGATCTTCCGCTGACGCGGCCGTTGCAGCCACGAACTCGCTGCTCCCTCTCCCGCAAGCGGGAAAGGGAGCGGGTCATCGCTAAGCTACGGCAGCATCACGCTCGCCGTTCGCTTCTCCCGACGCCTGCTGTTCGTCACGCGCGGCGAACACTTCCTTAGCTGCGAACAGCCCGTTCAGCGCCGCCGGGAAGCCCGCATAGACGGCCATCTGCATGATGATCTCCACGATCTCGTCGCGAGACAGCCCGACGTTCAGACCCGCCTCGATATGCACCTTGAGCTGAGGCGCGGCATTTCCGAGCGCCGTCAGCGCGGCGATCGTGGCGATCTCTCGATCGCGCAGGCCGAGGCCGGGGCGGCAGTAAATGTCGCCGAACGGAAACTCGATCACGTATCGTGCGAAATCCGGAGCGATGTCGGCGAGTGAAGCGACGACCTTTTCACCAGCTCTGCCGTCAATGCGTGACAGGGCCCGCTGGCCGCGATCGAACCGGCTTTCGTCTTGTGTTTGGGCGTGCGTCATTTTCCTTCGTCCTCTGTTCATCGCTGGCATAGCCGGCGATCTTGGTATCAAGGACGAGCAGGCATTCCTGGAGTTCGGCGATCTGCGTGCGCACCTGTTCGCGGTGGACTTCCAGCATCTGCCGCCGGCTTGTGCCGGTAGCGTCGCCTTCGTCACGAAGCGCCGCGTAACGCAACATGTCCCGGATCGGCATTCCCGTGGTCTTGAGCCGACCGAGGAATTCGATCCATCTGAGGATCGATGCGTCAAAGTCACGCTGGCCGGAGCGATCCCGGTCAGCGTATGGCAGCAGCCCGATGCGCTCATAGTAACGCAACGTGTGCGTCGACAGGCCGGTCCGTTTTGCGAGGTCGCCGATCTTCATGTGTGCCCGTTCTCGTACTGACGCACGTACAGATACCCCTTCGAGCGCGCTCTAAGTCAAGGGGGATCGAAGGTACCGTTCCGGCGAGGTCAAGATGGCACGACAGCGGAAGATTTCGACGCGCCGGCTGGGCGGCAGCATCGCGGGATTCCGAGCTTCAGGATTCCGCCAGCCATTTCGGCACCCAGCGCTCCGGCCGCGGCGCGCGGGCAAGATCGGCTTGCGCCTCCGACAGCTTCGCAGGCTCGCCGTCGATGCTCGGGCGCACATCATATTCGAAGTTCGGCATGACGCGGCCGTCGGCATAAAGGCCGAATTTCATCGCGTACCACAGCCCGAGCTCGGGCTGCGCCTTCCGCATCTCCTCACGCAGATCGCGCAGCAGGGATTCGATCGCGGCGGTTTCCTCGAACGGCTGCGGCCCGCGCGTCAGGACGCGCGCCTGGTATTGCCTGCCGACGATCGCGATCTCGAAGCTCGTCCTGTCCCAGGGCTTCTTGCCCTTCGGCAGATGCGCGGCGAGGCGCCAGCCGAGTTCGGCCATCAAGCGATGATTGGCCCAGTAGTCTTCGCGATCCCGGCTCCATTTTTCCATGAAGCCGCGAAAGTCGGGCAGCTCCGACGGATCGTCATCGGGCGCCGCGATCTCCCCGCTCAGCCGCCCGGTGAGCCATTGCGCGAGCTCGACCGTCTGGCATTCGACCTCGTCGTGCGGCTTCAGATCGCTCCAAGCATTGTCGAATTGTTGCGACGTCAGTTTTGCGAGCAGGCCATCGAGGCTCGGCGCCAGCAGCTCGCAATCGCCCTCGGACCCAAGCCCCACGATCGGCGGATTGTCGCGGTCGAGACCCGCGCCATACCAGCCGCCAACAGCCGAGCCATCCGGCAGCCGCATGAACAGCGAAAACCGGTCGCGCAAGGGACTGCCGTCGACAATCGGCGCCTGATCGGAAAACTGGCCCTGCAGCGAGAAGCAGCCGACGCTGCCCCAGGGGCGGCCGTTCAGCCATCCGGCGAAGTCCAGCAACAGCGACGGCGCCTCGATGCCCGGCGGAAACGCGCCGCGAATGCTGTCGAGGTCGATCGGATAAGGCGTGTCGGACAAGGCTTTAAAAACAATCTGGTTGGTCCCGCCCCTCTTGGTCCGAACCGTCATGCGTTCGGTTCGAACCAATTCGCGTGCTGTGATCACAAACGCGCTAGGGACGCAATGGTTTCCAGGGGCGCATCTTTCATCTACCCCATGCACGCTGCGCGTGTGGCCTGTAAAGCGCCCGCTTGACAAGCCGTGCCATTCGCATGTATTGCCGCGCCCCATGATCAACGCTCGGACCCATCAGCGCACCGAAATGCTCCGCCGTCGCTTCCGCGACGATGAGAGGGTGCGCCATGTCCGACGACGCCGCTGAACCACTAAGTTCAGCCCCGTTCTCGAAAAGGCCGCACCCGCAAGGTGCGGCCTTTTTGCTTTTCGCGCGCCCTTTCCCCCGCCTCCAGAGGAGTTCGACATGACCAGCGCCACCCATCCGTATGACGCTTTAATGGACATCACCGCCCGGCCCAAGACCGTGTTCGTCCGCGGCGCCGGCTCCTACCTCTGGGACGACAGCCGCAAGCGCTATCTCGATTTCGTGCAGGGCTGGGCCGTCAACTGCCTCGGCCACTCCCCGCCCGCGATCGCCGACGCGCTTGCCGCGCAGGCCAAGCGGCTGCTGACGCCGAGCCCGGCCTTCTACAACGAGCCCAGCTTGAAGCTCGCTGAGCAGCTTGTCGCAAACAGCGCGTTCGATCAGGTGTTCTTTGCCAATTCGGGTGCGGAAGCCAACGAGGGCGCGATCAAGCTCGCGCGCAAATATGGCGGCATCCATCGAGGTGGCGCGTTCGAGATCATCACCTTCGAGGGCGGCTTTCACGGCCGCACGCTGGCGACGATGTCGGCCTCAGGCAAGAAGGCCTTTGAGCCGCTGTTCGAGCCGAAGGTCGCCGGTTTCAAGAAGGCGAAGCTGAACGACATTGCGTCAGTCGAAAAGCTGATCAACGACAACACCGTCGCCGTGATGCTCGAGCCGATCCAGGGTGAATCAGGCGTATGGCCGGCGACCGATCAGTTCTTGCAGGAGTTGCGCGCCCTCACCCACGCGCACGGCCTCCTCCTGATCTTCGACGAGATCCAGACCGGGATGGGCCGAACCGGCAAGCTCTTCCACTACGAGCACACCGGCATCGCGCCCGACATCATGACGCTCGGCAAGGGCATCGGCGGCGGCGTGCCGCTCGCAGCGTTGCTCGCGACCGAACGCGCCGCCTGCTTCGAGCACGGCGACCAGGGCGGCACGTTCAACGGCAACCCGATCATGTGCGCGGTGGGACTCGCGGTGCTCGACGAGCTCAGCAAGCCGGATTTCCTCAAGACGGCGACCGAAACCGGGCTGCTGCTCGAAAGCGAATTGCAGAAGGTCTCGGCGCGCCACGGGCTCGGCGAAGTGCGTGGCCGGGGGCTCCTGCTCGCGCTCGACCTCAAGCTGCCGATCGCACCCGGCATCGTCGCGCAGGCGTTCGAGGCCGGCGTCCTCCTCAACGCGCCGCAGGTCGACACGCTGCGCTTCATGCCGGCGCTGAACGTCACGCGGACGGAGATCGCGGAGATGATCGATTGTCTCGACGGGATCTTGACCAGAGCCGGCGCGGCGCGGCGCGTGGCGTAAGCTCGTCATTGCGAGGAGCGCAGCGACGAAGCAATCCAGACTGCCTCAACGGAAAGATTCTGGATTGCTTCGCTTCGCTCGCAATGACGGTGAGTTACGGCTTCAGGATCGACGCGCCCGTGGTCTTGCGGCTTTCGAGATCGATATGCGCCTTGGCGGCGTCCTTGAGCGCGTAGGCATGGTTGATCGGCACGTGCAGCTTGCCGTTGATGACGGCGGCAAACAGCGTGTCGGCGCCTTCCAGCAGCTCCTTGCGCGTACCGATATAGTCGTTGAGCTTGGGCCGGGTCGCAAACAGCGAGCCGTGAGTGTTGAGCTCGGCGATCGAGAACGGCGGCACCGGGCCTGAGGCATTGCCGAAAGAGACGAACATCCCGCGCGGCTTCAGGCAGGACAGCGAGCCCGGGAAAGTCGCCTTGCCGACGCCGTCATAGACCACATCGCAACCCTCGTTGCGGCTGATCTGTTTGACGCGCGCAACGAAGTCTTCCTCGTTGTAGAGGATGACATGGTCGCAGCCATTGGCCTCGGCAAGCGCAGCCTTCTCGCGCGAGCCGACGGTGCCGATGACGTGGGCGCCCATCGCCCTCGCCCATTGGCAGGCGAGCAGGCCGATGCCGCCCGCCGCGGCATGGATCAGCACGCGATGATGCGGCTCGACCTTGAAGGTCTTGTGCAGGAGATACCACACCGTTAACCCCTTCAGCATCAGCACGGCGCCCTGCTCGTAGGTGATGTGGTCGGGCAGCTTGACCAGCCGCTCCCAGGGGATGTTGCGCTCCCCGGTATATGCGCCGAGATTGTGGTAGTAGGCGACGCGGTCGCCCGGATGGAAATTCGTCACGCCCGGCCCGACCGCAACGACCTCGCCGGAGGCCTCGTTGCCGGCGATGAAGGGTAGCCCCGGCGCCTTGTAGAGGCCGGTGCGGTAATAGACGTCGATGAAGTTCAGGCCGACGGCATGCTGGCGGATACGCACCTCGCCGGGCCCGGGCGCCGGAACATCGACGCTCTCATAGACCAGGGCTTCGGGGCCTCCGACCTTGTGCACACGGACGGCTTTGGTCATCACCTGACCTCCTCTTCTGGCGGGCCAGCGAAAGACATCGCGCCCGCCTTGTCAACTCGACGCCGGTGGAACGCCTAGACCGACGGCTTGCCGGTTTTCCTGCGTTTGCGTTTCGCCAGCACGTTGAAGAACTCGACCGCCGCCGAGAACGCAATCGCGAAATAGATGTAGCCGCGCGGGATGTGGAATTGGAATCCATCCGCAACCAGCGCGACGCCGATCAGCACCAGGAAGGCCAGCGCCAGCATTTTCGTGGTCGGATGCTCCGCGACGAATCGCGACACCGGTCCGGACGAAATGTACATGATCACGCAGGCGATCACGACGGCCGCGATCATGATCTCGATGTCCTGCGCCATGCCGATCGCTGTGATGATCGAGTCCAGCGAGAACACGATGTCGATGATCACGATCTGGACGATGACCCAGAAGAAGGCGTTACGAGGCGACCTCGCGTCGCCTTCGCTGTCATCGGCTTCGACCTCGGCATGAATCTCGTGCGTCGCCTTCGCGATCAGGAACATGCCGCCGCCGATCAGGATGAGGTCGCGCCAGGAGAAGCCGTAACCCGAAAACGAAAACACCGGCGCGGTCAGGCCGATCAGCCAGACCAGGAGGCTCAGCAGGATGATGCGGAAGATCAGCGCCAGCGCGAGGCCGACCTGGCGGGCGCGGTGCGCCTGCTTCTCGGGAATGCGCGAGACGATCACCGACAGGAAAATGACGTTGTCGATGCCGAGCACGATCTCGAGCGCGGTCAAGGTGAGGAGCGCGGCCCAGGCTTCGGGGCTGGTCAACAGGTGCATCATGCGAAGGATCTTGTCAGTCGTATCAATGCGTCGCTGAAGCTGATCCAGAGTGCGATCGCGCAGAGCGCGACAGTCACGCCGGTGCCGACGCGAAAGTCCATCTGCAGCGTGTAGAAGGAGAGCAGAGCCCAGATCGCAATCAGCGTCATCGTCAGCCAGCGCAGCCGCACGACGCGCACCGGATGCAGCACATGGAAGGGCACGAAGGTCAGCACCACCAGGCTTGCGACCAGCAGCGTCGACAGCAGCGGCGGCCAGTGCAGCAGGAACAGATAGAACGCCGCCGCATTCCACAGCGCCGGAAAGCCGCGGAAATGATTGTCGTCCGCCTTCATGCGCAGATCGGCGAAATATAATGCGCTGGTGACGATAATGGCGACGCCGAGCAAGGGAGCAGCGACCGGCAGCAGCAGGCCGCTGGCCACGATCGCATAGGCCGGCACGAAGACGTAGGTGACGAAATCGACCACGAGATCGAGCACGTCGCCCGACCAGTTCGGCTGCACGTCCTTGACGTTGAGCCGGCGCGCAATCGGCCCGTCGATCGCGTCGATGATGAGGGCGACGCCCAGCCATTGAAACATCGCCGCCCAGTGCTCGCGCACGGCCTCAAGCATCGCCAGCAGCGCGATCGCCGCACCGAACGCGGTGAAGATGTGCACCGAGAAGGCAGCGGCGCGGATCGCGGGCCTGGGCTTCAGGGAATCCTCTTGGCTGTCCATGGCTTCTGCTATCAGAATGACACCGATTTGCACATAAGCCATTGCGGCGCCCGGTCGCACAATTCGTCATAAAATCAGGGAAATATGACTGGGCTTGAATTTGCCGCGGGGCGTGTCCAATGTCGTTCCATGACAGATGCATCGACACTCTTTGACGCCGCCGTGATCGGCGGCGGACCGGCGGGACTTGGCGCGGCCATCGCATTGGCGCAGGCGGGCGCACGGACCGCGCTGGTGGCGCGTCGCGTGCCCTATGCCGACAATCGCACCACGGCGCTACTCGGTGCCTCCGTCGATCTGCTGGAGAGCCTCGACGTCTGGCCGCGCTGCAAGGACAAGGCGGCCGCGCTCGAAATCATGCGGCTCGTCGACGACACCGGTCGGCTCTTCCGCGCGCCCGAGGTCCGGTTCTCCTGCCACGAAATCGGCCTGGATGCCTTCGGCTACAACATCGACAATCGCTCGCTGATGCTGGCGCTGGAAGCGCGCGCGGCCGAACTGCCCGGTCTCGTCCGTTTCGACGACGAGGCCGAAACTGTCGTCATCGAAGCCGATGACGTCGCGATCCGCACCGCCGCTGCGCAATTTCTCTCGGCCCGCCTCGTGGTCGGCGCCGACGGCCGGCATTCGCTGTGCCGCGAAGCCTCCGGCATCGCGGTGACGCGGCGCGAACTGACCCAGACTGCGCTGACCTTCAACGTCGGCCACGCGCGGCCCCATCGCAACGTCTCGACCGAGTTCCACACGCCGCAGGGCCCTTGCGTGTTCGTGCCCCTGCCCGGCGATCGCTCCAGCGTCGTCTGGGTCTCGGCGCCTGCGGACGCCGAGCGGCTTCGTGGCCTGAGCGACGAGGAATTGTCCGCCGCGATCGAGAAGCAGTCGCATTCGATCCTCGGACGCATGACGGTCGAGCCGGGCCGCCATCTGTTCCCGCTGGCGATCGAACGTCCCAAATCCTTTGGCCGCGATCGCATCGCGCTGGTCGGCGAAGCCGCCCATGTGGTTCCGCCGATCGGCGCCCAAGGCCTCAATCTCGGCCTCCGCGATGCCGCCGACATTGCGCGGCTTGCGGGCGAGGCCATCGCGTCCGGTCAGGATCCTGGCACAGCAGACGTGCTCAAGCGTTACGACCGGGCACGGCGTCCGGATATCCTGAGCCGGACCTTTGCGATCGACATCGCCAACCGCTCTCTGCTCAACGATTTCCTGCCGCTCCAGCCGGTCCGCGCGGTTGGCATGCACCTGCTCGGCGCGATCGGCCCGCTCCGGCGTTTTGCGATGCGCGAAGGCCTGACGCCGACTTGGCGGAAGTAGCCGCCGCTCAGGGAAACGCCAGCCGACCGGTCTGGATCGCCCACATCACGCTGGTCAGGGTGACCACGGACGCAAACGTCCCGAGCAGCACCGCGACGGAGGCGGATTCGATCCAGGCATCGTTCTGCCGGGCGATGACGAACACGTTCAGCGCCGGCGGCAGCGACGCCATCAGCACGGCGGTCGCCGCCCAGGGCTGCGCGAACGGGCCGAACGCCAGCATCAGGCCGAACGCTGCGAGCGGGTGGATCAGGAGCTTGACCGCGATCACGCCCGGCACCTCCCATGGGACCCGATCGAACGGGCGGAGTGCGACGGTGACGCCGAGCACGAACAGTGCGGTCGGGGCGGCTGCGTTCTGGAGGAATGTGATGGTGCGATCAAGTGCGACGGGCATCTCGATATGCAGCGATGCGAAGGCCGCGCCGAAACAGGCCGACATGATCAACGGGTTGAGCACGATCTGCTTCAGCACGACGCCGAAGGCATGCACGATCGAGGGATGATCGCGATCGGAGAGCTCGATCAGCAGCGGCACGATCGTAAACAGGAAGATGCTGTCGCAGCAGAAGATCAGCGCGGTCGGCGCCGAGGCCTTGGTCCCGAGCACGGCGAGCGCCAGCCCCGGTCCCATGTAGCCGATATTGCCATAGCCTCCTGAGAGCCCGGCGAGCGTTGCCTCGCGCAATGTCAGCCCGCCGAGAATCTTGCCGACGACCAGCGCGAGTGTGAACGCCGCAACGGTCGCCAGCGTGGTCGCGACCAGGAACGGCGGGTTGTTCAATTCCGAGAACGGCGTCTTCGACATGATCGCAAACAGCAGCGCCGGCAGCGACACATAGAGCAGGAAGAAGTTCATCCAGGCGAGGCCCGATTCCGGCAGGGATTTGACCTTGCCACAGGCGAATCCAACGAAGATCAAGCCAAAATAAGGTAGAGCCAGATTGAGGATATCGACCATTGATGAAGTGTTTTCTGAACATTGGGGGGCTATCTGCCCCGCAACCGCGGGTTAATTCCAGATCAGGGCACTAGCATCGGCCACAATCCTGGTCTATCGACGGGGAATGATTAAAGCGCGGACCGCCAAATTCCAGATCGGACAGGTCGTGCGCCACCGGATCTTTTCGTTCCGGGGCGTGATCTTCGACATCGATCCGGAATTCAACAACACCGAAGAGTGGTGGCTGTCGATCCCCGAGGAGGTGCGGCCCCACAAGGACCAGCCGTTCTATCACCTGCTAGCGGAGAACGCTGAGTCGGAATACGTCGCCTACGTTTCCGAACAGAATCTCGTGCCGGATGATTCCGGCGAGCCGGTCCGGCATTCCCAGGTCGCCGAGATCTTCGTCAAGGACAAGACCGGCGGTTACCGCCCGCGCAATCCGTCGCTGAACTGAGTTTTCGCAGCCATCAACTGGCCAACAAAAAGGCGCTCGAAACCGAGCGCCTTTTTCATGTCCGGGATCGGGTCCCGATTACTTCTGGCCGGCGGGCGGCGTGCCCTGCTGCTCGAGCTTCTTGCGCTGCTCGTCAGCCTTCTTCTGAAGCTCTTCCTGGAGCTTCTTCTGGGTTTCCTCGAACACCTTCGGATCCGTCGGCGGACCATCATAGGCCTTCTGGAATTCGCCGGCGAGCGGCAGCGGCAAGGTCAGCGGTGCGCCGTTCGCATTGATCGCCTGAACAACGAGGTTCTGGCCCTTCTTCATGTTGTTGATGAACTCGGGCGTGGCCTCGTAGTCGGACATGCAGCCGTTCTGGAAACAGATCACATAAGGGCTCTGCAACGGCGGATTGTTGTCCACGATGATGCGGGTACCGTGCACCAACTGCATGCCGAGCGGCAGCGTCACGCGCAGGATCTTCTTCGGCTCGCCTTCCGGCTCGATGATGACGGCCGCGATGACCGGCTGGCCCGACTCGATACGACCGTCCTTGCCGGTGAAGCAGACCTGCTTGGCATTGGCGTCCTGGCCCTTGAGGCAGAACTTGGTCCAGGGGGCATAGATCAGCTGGATCTGCTGATCGGCCGGCTGGGCCGCACCCTGCTGGGCCGGCGCTCCTTGTTGGGCGGGAGCCGGCTGGGCGGGTGCCTGAGCGGCCGGCGCCGGCGCTTTTGGGGCAGCCTTCGGAGCGGCCTTCGGGGCAGCCTTGGGCGCGGGCGCGCCCGGAGCTGGCGCGGGAGCCTGGGCCTCGGCGGCAAACGGGACGGCCAACGCCGTCGCCGTCAACAAGGCGAGAAGTCGCCCGCGCGGCCGGACGGACGCGGCCAAGTAACGGAAATTCATTGCGGAAAACCCTTTCTGAACGGGAAGTGCCCGAACCGCTTCGACGCACCGAGCCTGGCCGCGTTGGGCGCGGCTCTCTCCCCGTCAAATGAGGCGGATAAGTGACGGGCTCGGCGCTCTTGCGCGATTGCGTGCCTTCTTAACGTGGCCGACGAAAAGATCAATGCCGACAACCGTCTTTGGCCGCGTGCCGGCGTGGGCCCCGGGGAAAATCCCTGTGATAGGATTCAGGCCCGCCCGGTCCTCGAATCAACGTGTGCAGATGTTCATGTTCCAGCGCCTTCTCGAGGGCCGCCCAGTGGGTCTTTGCGTCCGCCTCTGTGTCCTGGCTTTCGCCTTGGGGCTTCCGGCAAGCGGTGCGGGGGCCGAGGAAGCCCACGCCATCGCCATGCACGGCAAGCCGGCGATGCCTGCCGATTTCACCCACATGCGTTACGTCAACCCTGACGCCCCCAAGGGCGGCCGGCTGACCTGGGGCGTTCTCGGCACCTTCGACAGCCTCAATCCCTTCATCGTCAAGGGACTGGCCGTGCAGCCGGTCCGGAATTACGTGGTCGAGAGTTTGCTCGCGCGCGGCAATGACGAGCCGTTCACGCTCTACGGCCTGCTCGCCAGATCGGTCGAGACCGATGACGAGCGCAGCTTTGTCACGTTCCACATCGATCCCCGCGCCCGCTTCTCCGACGGCAAGCCGGTCCGCGCCGAGGACGTGCTGTTCTCCTGGCAGTTACTGCGCGACCACGGCCGTCCGAACCACCGGCAATATTACGGCAAAGTCGCAAGTGCCGAGGCGCCGGATCCCCTCACCGTCCGCTTCGACCTTGCGGGGGCCAATGATCGCGAACTGCCGCTGATCCTCGGCCTGATTCCGATCCTGCCGAAACACGCGGTCGACGTCGCGACATTCGAGGAGACGACGTTGACGGGCCCGGTCGGCTCCGGCCCCTATCGCGTCACCGCGGTGAGGCCCGGTGCCAGCGTGACGCTCACCCGCAATCCCGATTATTGGGGCCGTGACCTCCCCATCAATCGCGGGCTCTACAATTTCGACGAGATCAGGCTCGACTATTTTCGCGAGGCCAACGGCCAGTTCGAAGCTTTCAAGCGCGGCCTCTATGATTTCCGCATCGAGCACGAGCCGCTGCGCTGGCACGACGGCTACGACTTTCCCGCGGCGAAGAATGGCGATGTGATCCGCGACACCTTCAAGCCGGGCGTGCCGCAACCTTCCGAATTTCTGGTGTTCAACACGAGGCGTCCCATCTTCGCCGACATCCGCGTGCGCCAGGCGCTGACGCTGCTGTTCGATTTCGAGCTGGTCAACCGCAACTACTTCTTCAACCTCTACTCGCGCGTCGCCGGCTATTTTGCCGGCTCGGACCTGTCAGCGTATGGCCATCCCGCCGATGCGCGCGAGCGCGAGCTGCTCAAGCCGTTCGCCGCGCAGATCCCGCCTGACATACTGGACGGCAGCTACCGCCTGCCGGTGACCGACGGTTCTGGGCGCGACCGCACCACTCTACGCGCGGCTCTGAAGCTGTTGTCGGAGGCCGGCTACGATCTCGACGGCACCGTGCTGCGCAACCGCGCCACCAAGGCGCCCTTCACCTTCGAGATCCTGGTCACGACCCGCGACCAGGAACGCGTCGCGCTTGCCTTCCAGCGCGACCTCAGGCGCGCCGGCATCGAGCCCAGCGTGCGATCGGTCGATCCCGTGCAGTTCGACCAGCGCCGGCTCGCCTACGAATTCGACATGATCCAGAACCGCTGGGACCAGTCGCTGTCGCCCGGCAATGAGCAATATTTCTACTGGGGGAGCGCTGCCGCCGACAGTCCGGGCACCCGCAATTACATGGGGGCCCGGGATCCCGCGGTCGATGCGATGATCGCCGCACTGCTGGAAGCCCGTGAACATACGGATTTCGTATCCGCAGTGCGGGCGCTCGATCGCGCTTTGATCTCCGGTTTCTACACAATCCCCCTGTTTAACGTATCCGAGCAATGGATCGCGCGCTGGAATCGGATAGAACGGCCAGAGGCCACCTCGCTGTCCGGCTATTTGCCGGAGACCTGGTGGTCGAAGGGGCAGCCGCAAGCTCATCAAGCAAAGTGACGCCGTGAACCAGCCAGCCGTATCGCCGACGCTCGACACGTTGTTTCAGCGCACGCTGATGCGGCAGCCGCTCGCGACCGCTCTGCTCGACCCCCTGAACAAGTTCCGCGTGACCGGGCACCAGCCGCGGCGGATGAGCTATGCCGAGGCTGACACGGCCATCGAGGCGCTGTCCGCGTATTTCGTCGAATCAGGCCTGCCGGCCAATTCCGTCATCGCCGTCCAGCTGCCGAATACGGTCGAGTTCGTACTCACCGTACTCGCCGCCCATCGCGCGGGACTCGTCGTCGCCGTGCTGCCGCTGCTCTGGCGCCACGCCGAACTGACCGCCGCTCTGAACCGCACCGCGGCGCGCGCCATCGTCACCATGAGCAAGGTCGACGGCGTCAACTATGCCGACCTCGCAATGCATGCGGCCGCGGAAGCCTTCTCGATCCGCCATGTCTGCGGCTTCGGCACCGACCTGCCCGAAGGCATGGCCTCGCTCGACGACGTGCTGGCCCGCCCGCCCGGCACCGCGCGCGCCGTGATTCAGGATGGCCGCAAGGCGGCGATGATCTCCTTCGACGTCACCGCGGAAGGCTTTCGTCCGGTGCCGCGGCCGCATTTCAGCCTGATCGCCGGTGGGCTCGCGATGTCGCTGGAAGCCGACATCAGGCAAGGCGCGACCGTGATGGCGGCGTTCACGCCGATGTCGTTCGCAGGGCTCGCCTCCTCGCTCGCGGTGTGGCTGCTGTGCGGCGGCACGCTGGCGCTGCATCATCCGTTCGAGAACGACGTGCTGGAACAGCAGATCAACGCGCACGAATGCGACGTGCTGATCGCGCCGGCGCAGTTCGCCCAGCGGCTCGGCGATTCCGATCTGGCGGCGCGGATGCCGACCTTGCGCAACGTCATCGGCCTGTGGCGTGCCCCCGAGCAGGTGGCGGCGAGCGAAGCATGGATCGCGCCGCACGCGCCGTTCACGGACGTCTATCTGTTCGGCGAGGCCGGATTGTTCGGCGCCCGGCGTGGCGAGGACGGCATGCCGGTGCCGGTGATGCCGGGACCGCACGGCGCGCCGCGCGAGCAGTCGGGTTCGTCGATCGCCGGCGAGATTCTGCTGACGCCGAAAGGCACGCTCGGCCTGCGCGGCCCGATGGTGCCGATCGCGGCCTACGCCCCGCCGCCGCCGGTCGGCGACACCCTGATCGCGCAGCCGCCACGCGACTATGTCGATACCGGCTATGCCGCGCGGCTCGACCGTCCCAGCGGCGCGATCTGCATCACCGCGCCGCCCTCCGGGATCATGGCCGTCGGCGGCTACCGCTTCCTCTCCAATGACCTCCAGGAATGGGCGCGCCGGCTCGGCCAGGGCGCGCTGCTGACCGCACTGCCCGACCGGCTCTCCGGTCACCGGCTCGCGGGCCGGGCCCAGGACAATGCCCGCGCCCGCGAAGCGCTCAGCGAACTCGGGCTTAACCCCCTGATGGTCGAAGCTTTTCGCGATCGATCCGGGCCGGTCTAAGCGAAGTTTCGACCGTTCCATTGACGCTGCATTAAGGCGGCCGGACTAGATTGCGCGGCACCTGTCGCGTGATCAGAGTCTCTCGATGTCCCAGGCTGGCCCGATCCTGTTTGTGTCCAATGGCGAACGGCCGGCCTTCATTGCGGCGCTGGACGAGGCGCGATTCTTCCCCGTGATCGACACCGGCTGGGCCGGCGCGGTGCGCGCGGTCGAAGAGGTGCAGCCGGCCGTGGTTCTCGCCGCGATGCATGCCGGGCACGAGCCGCATCTGGCGCTGCTCGCCAGGAAGATCGCGGAGCAATCACCCTACCTCCCCTTCGTGGCGCTGGATGCGGCGGGCGCGCTCCCGCACAACGCCCTGCCTTTCTCCTCCTCGCGCGGCGGCCATTCCGAACGCCTGATCGCGCGACTTCGCGCCGCGCTGCGCATTCGCACGCTCCACGCCACGGTGCTGCGCCGGCTGCCCGAGGTGAAAGTCGCGCTACCGGAGGCCGATCCCGCACGCGATGCTACGGTGCTTCTGATCGGCCGCGGCTCGGCTTACCCTGCGCTTTCCGTCGCGCTCGGCGAGCGCGTCGGCGTCGTCGGAGCGCTCTCGATCGAGGCCGCGGCCAAGCATCTCAACACCCGCGACCTCGACGGCGTCGTGCTCGCCGAAGGTTTTACCGCCCGCGTGACCGATGCCTTCCTCACGGTGCTCGCCGAGGACACCCGCTTCCGCAGCCTCCCCGTGATCCTCACCGCGCATCAGTTGACGCAGACCTACGACCTGCCCAATCTCGAACTGATCCCGGGCGAGCCGGCGAAAGTCGCCGCCAACGCACTGCCCCTGATCCGCCAGCACGCGATGGAAGCTCAGCTGAGCCGCACGCTGCGCTCGATCGATGCCGGCGGCTGGCTCGACCCGCGCAGTGGCCTGCTCACGGTGGAAGCTTTTGCGCGCGATTTTGCCAAGGCGGTCGAGCAGACGCTGGCCCGCGGCGGCGGCCTCTCGGTCGCGCGCTTCGCCTTCGACCCCGGCAATTCCCGCGCCCAGCTCGATGCCGCGCGCATTCTCAGCCGCCTGATGCGGCAGATGGATTTTGGCGCGGCGCAGAAGGACGGTTCGGTCATCGTCGTGTTCGCGGAGACCGACTTCCGCACCGCGCACATGATCGCCCGCCGTCTCTCCGCGGTGATGCGGCACACCTCCAACGGTAAGCACGAGATGCGCAGCGATCCCGTCGTCTCGGTGGATTCGCTCTCGCCGTCGGATACGGCAAGATCGCTGCTCGGACGGCTGTCGGCCGACGCGTCGCGCGCGGCGTCGTAGTTACCTCGCGAGCTGCCACAACAAACACCGTCATTGCGAGCGTAGCGAAGCAATCCAGACTGTCTCCGCGGAGGGACTCTGGATTGCTTCGCTGCGCTCGCAATAACGTGGTGAGACCTGAAGCGTCACGCCGCCTTCTTGCTCTGTGCCAACTGTGCCAGCTGGCGCATGATCTCGGTGGTGCCGGCCAGACGCTCTTCCGGCGTTTCCCAATCCTGCAGGAACACCACCTTCATGTCGGGCCGCACCTTCGCGGCCTGGCCGTGGCTGCGGATGAAGCTCACCAGGCGGTCGGGATGGGCAAACGAATTGTCGCGGAAGGCGATGACGGCGCCCTTCGGGCCGGCATCGATCTTGCCGACATTGGCCTGACGGCAGAACGCCTTGATCGCGGCGACCTTGAACAAATAGCGCACCTCGTCCGGCAGCACGCCGAAACGATCGCGCATCTCGGCGCCAAAATTCTCGATCTCCTCCTCGCTGTCGAGGTCGGCGAGCCGGCGGTAGAGCGACAGCCGCACCGAGAGATCGCCGACATAGTCCTCCGGAATCAGCACGGGCATGCCGATGGTGATGGTCGGCGACCAGCGATCGGCGGCGGGCTCCGACACGCCGGCCTTGAGGTTGACGATCGCCTCCTCCAGCATCGACTGGTAGAGTTCGAAGCCGACCTCCTTGATATGGCCGGACTGCTGCTCGCCCAGAATGTTGCCGGCGCCGCGGATATCGAGGTCGTGCGAGGCGAGCTGGAAGCCCGCGCCCAGCGTCTCCAGCGATTGCAGAACGGTGAGCCGGCGCTCGGCCTGCGCCGTGATCTTCTGCTGCGCCGGCAGCGTGAACAGCGCATAGGCCCGCAGCTTGGAACGGCCGACGCGGCCGCGGAGCTGATAGAGCTGGGCGAGGCCGAACATGTCCGCGCGATGCACGATCAGCGTGTTGGCGTTGGGGATGTCGAGGCCGGATTCCACGATCGTGGTCGACAGCAGGATGTCGAACTTGCCGTCGTAGAACGCGGTCATGATGTCCTCGATCACGGCGGGCGGCATCTGCCCGTGCGCGACCGCGACCTTCATCTCCGGCACGTTCTTGTCGAGGAAGTCCTTGACCTCGGCGAGGTCGTCGATGCGCGGCACCACGTAGAACGCCTGGCCGCCGCGATAGCGCTCGCGCAGCAGCGCCTCGCGGATCATCAAGGGGTCGTGCGGGGCGACGAAGGTGCGGACCGCGAGGCGGTCGACCGGCGGCGATGCGATGATCGAGAGCTCGCGCACGCCAGTGAGCGCCAGCTGGAGCGTGCGCGGGATCGGCGTCGCCGACAGCGTCAGCACGTGCACCTCGGCGCGGAGCTGCTTCAGCCGCTCCTTGTGGGTGACACCGAAATGCTGCTCCTCGTCGACGATCAGCAGGCCGAGATCCCTGAACTTGATCGACTTGCTGAGCAGCGCATGCGTGCCGACGACGATGTCGACCGAGCCGTCGGTGAGCCCTTTCTTGACCAGATTGAGCTGCTTGGCCGGGACCAGGCGGGAGGCCTGCGCGACCTGGACCGGGAAACCCTTGAAACGGTCGGTGAACGTCTTGTGATGCTGACGGGCGAGCAGCGTGGTCGGCACCACGACCGCGACCTGCTTGCCTTCCAGCGCCACGGCGAAGGCGGCGCGCAAGGCCACCTCGGTCTTGCCGAAGCCGACGTCGCCGCAGATCAGCCGGTCCATGGGACGGCCGAGCTCGAGATCCTTCAGCGTGGACTCGATCGCGCCAAGCTGGTCCTCGGTCTCGTCATAAGGAAAGCGCGCGCAGAACTCGTCGTAGAGGCCCGGCTGCACCGGCAGCTTCGGCGCCTCGTGCAGGTGGCGCTCGGCAGCGATCTTGATCAGCTCGCCCGCGATCTCACGGATGCGGTTCTTGAGCTTGGCCTTGCGCGTCTGCCAGCCCGAACCACCGAGACGATCGAGTTCGACCGTGGTCTGGTCGGAGCCATAGCGCGACAGCAGCTCGATGTTCTCGACCGGCAGGAACAGTTTTGTCTCGGCGGCATAATGCAGCTCGAGGCAGTCATGGGGCGCGCCGGCGACGTCGAGCGTCTGCAGGCCGATGAAGCGGCCGATACCGTGATCGACGTGGACCACGATGTCGCCGGCGGCGAGGCTCGTCACCTCCGAGATGAAATTGTCGAGCTTGCGGTTCGCCTTGCGCGGCCGGACCAGGCGATCGCCAAGGATGTCCTGCTCGCTGATAACAGCGATCTCGTCGGTCTCGAAACCGCTTTCCAGGCCGAGCACGGCCAGCATGGTCTCGTTGCGCGGGGTGGCCTGCACCGTGCGCCAGCTGTTGACGCTGGTCACTGGGGTGAGCTTGTGATCGCGCAGCATCGAGGTCATGCGGTCGCGCGAGCCCTCCGTCCAGAGCGCGATGACCACCTTCTTGCGGCTTGTCAGCAGCCCATGCACATGTGCGACGACGGCTTCGAAGACGTTGACCTTGCTATCGTTGCGCTCCGGCGCGAAGTCGCGGCCTTTGCGTGCGCCGGCATCGACCACGCTGGTACCATCTGCAGGCACCGAAAACTGCGTCAGCCGCACCAGCGGCATCCCGCTCTCGCGCTTGCCCCATTCCTCCTCAGTCAAATAGAGCCTGTCAGGCGGCAGCGGCTTGTAGATGGCGCCGCCGCCCGGATGCTCCATCGCGTCGCGGCGCGCCTGATAATAATCGAGGATCTGCTTGAAGCGCTCGCGGATGGCATCCTCGGCCTGCGGCTCGATCGCGACGGCTGCCCCTTGCAGATAGTCGAACAGCGTGTCCATCCGGTCCTGGAACAGCGGCAGCCAATGTTCCATGCCGGGATGACGGCGGCCCTCGCTGACGGCCTCGTAGAGCGCATCGTCACGCTCGGGCGCGCCGAACTCGGCGACATAGCCCATGCGGAAGCGGCGGATGGTGTCGGTGACGAGCTGGAATTCGGAGATCGGCACGAGATCGAGCGCGCGCATATCGAGCAGCGTGCGCTGAGTCTCGGCATCGAATGTGCGGATCGATTCCAGGCTGTCGCCGAAGAAGTCGAAGCGGACCGGCTGTTCCAGGCCGGCCGGAAACAGGTCCAGAATGCCGCCGCGCACGGCGTATTCGCCGGGCTCGCGCACGGTCGAGGAGCGGTTGTAGCCGTTGTGCTCGAGCCAGGCGACGATGGTGTCCATCGGCACGACGTTGCCCGGCGCGACCGACAGCGCCTGCGCCGCGACGAGCTCGCGCGCCGGCACGCGCTGTACGACCGCGTTCACCGTGGTCAGCACGATCAGGGGCTTGTCGCTGCCGGTCAGTGACGCCAGGCGTGCCAGCGTCGTCAGGCGCTGGGCGAGAACGCCACCATGCGGCGAGACGCGGTCATAGGGCTGGCAGTCCCAGGCGGGGAAAGTCAGCACGGGCAAATCGGGCGCGAAGAATTGCAGCGCACGTTCGAGCTGCTGCATCCGCGGCCCGTCGCGGCAGATCACCGCGAGGCTGACAGCCGGCTTCTTCGGCCGCGCCGCGATGGCGCGCGCGAGATCGGAAACGACGAGGCCCTCGGCGCCCTCGGCGACATTGGCAAGCGTCAGCGCGCGGCCGGGCGTGAGCAGCTCGGCCGGCGATTTCATCCCCTGCTTCATACGTCGCGGTCCGCGATCGGAAACGCCTTGATGCGCGCAAACAGCGGGCCGATGACTTCGGCGGGAAGCACCTTGTCGCCGGTGATGGCGGCATAGAGGTCGGGATCGGCCTCTTCGAGCAGGGTCTCGAGCTGCGTCAGTTCGTCATCGGACAGATTGCCGATCTCGGCATCCGCGAAGCGGCCGAGGATCAGGTCCATCTCGCGCGTGCCGCGGTGCCAGCAGCGGAACAGAAGCCGCTTGCGGCGGTCGTCCAGCCCGTTGCTCGATCGTGTCGTTCCCGTCATGTCTCAATTCCAGTCAAACGCCAAAAGCCCGGACGTGCCGGGCCGGGGTGATATAGCCACTCGGGCGGGCCCTGTCAGCCCTCGATTTGTCATGGCCCGCTGCCGCCGCGGGGACACGAAAAAACACGTGGATGCTGGGCATAAAGCCGGGCATGACGAGCGAAAACGATCCTAGGTTCGCCTGATGCGCCCCAGCCTGCTCAATCCGCTGTTTGCCCCCGTGACCAGCCTCTCCGGCGTCGGTCCGAAGCAGGACAAGCTGCTGCAATATCTGCTCAGCCGCAATGAGACGCCGCGGCTGGTCGATCTGTTGCTGCATCTGCCGAGCCAGGTCATCGACCGCCGCGCCCGGCCGCAGATCGTCGATGCCGTGCAGGGAACCATGGTGACGCTGGAGGTCACCGTCGACCGCCACCGCCCGCCCCCGCCACGCAATGCGCGCGCGCCATATCTGGTTTACGCCAGCGACGATACCGGCGACGTCGTGCTGACGTTCTTCCGCGCAAAGCCCGGCTATGTCGAGAAGCTGCTGCCGATCGGCGAGAAGCGCTTCGTCTCCGGCACGCTCCAGATGTACGACGGCATCCCACAGATCGTGCATCCCGACCGGGTGCTGGACGAGGAGGCGATTTCAAAACTCTCCGGCATCGATCCGGTCTATCCCCTGACCGAAGGCCTTGCACTCGGCTCGCTGCGCCGCGCGGTCGCGCAGGCGCTGCAAAAGCTGCCGGCGCTGCCGGAATGGATCAGTCCGGAAGTGCTGCGCCGCTGCGGCTTCCCGCCGATCGCCGAGGCGCTCACCCGCGTGCATCAGCCGGTCGAGCTCACCGACATTCTGCCCGACCAGCCGTTCTGGTCCCGGCTCGCCTTCGACGAGTTGCTCGCCGGCCAGCTGGCCCTTGCCTTGATCCGCGCCCAATTGCGTCGCCCGGCCGGTGTGCGCAACGCCGGCGACGGGCACCTCCGCAACAAGATCATCGACGCCCTGCCCTACGCGCTCACGATCTCCCAGCGCGATGCTGCGGCGGCCATTGCCAATGATCTGCAACAGCCGGTGCGCATGTTGCGTCTGCTCCAGGGCGACGTGGGCTCCGGCAAGACCGTGGTCGCGCTGCTCGCCGCCGCTGCCGTCACCGAGGTCGGCAAGCAGGCCGCCCTGATGGCGCCGACCGAAATCTTGGCCCGTCAGCACATCAAGACCATCGCGCCGCTCGCAGAGCGCGCGGGCATGCGGGTCGCGATCCTCACCGGCCGCGAAAAGGGCAAGGAGCGGCGGGAACTCTTGGCACACCTCGAAGCCGGCGAGATCGACCTGCTCGTCGGCACCCATGCGCTGATCCAGGACGACGTGATCTTCAGTGATCTCGCCCTCGCCGTCGTCGACGAGCAGCATCGTTTTGGCGTGCGCGAGCGGCTGGCACTGACGTCAAAGGGCGAGGCCGTCGACGTGCTGGTGCTGAGCGCAACGCCGATCCCGCGCACGCTGGTGCTGACCTATTTCGGCGACATGGACATCAGCGAGCTCAGGGAGAAGCCGGCCGGACGCCAGCCGATCGAAACCCGCACCATCTCGATGAGCCGTCTCGGCGAGGTCACCGACAGCATCGGCCGCGCGGTCGAATCTGGCAAGCTGGTCTACTGGATCTGCCCGCTGGTCGAGGAATCCGAGGCCGAAGGTACCGAGCACCTGACCAATGCGACCAAGCGCTTCGAAAGCCTGCAGAAGCGCTTCGGCGACCGCGTCGGCCTCGTCCACGGCCAGATGAAGGGTACCGAGAAGGACCGCGTCATGGGCCAGTTCGCCGCCCACGAGATCGGCCTGCTGGTCGCGACCACCGTGGTCGAAGTCGGTGTCGACGTGCCGGCGGCGACCATCATGGTGATCGAGAACGCCGAACGCTTTGGCCTCGCCCAGCTTCATCAATTGCGCGGCCGCATCGGGCGCGGCTCGGAGGCCTCGACCTGTCTGCTGCTCTACTCCGAGCCGCTCGGCGAGATGTCGAAGGCGCGGCTGAAGGTGATCCGCGAGACCACCGACGGTTTTCGGATCGCCGAGGAAGACCTGAAGCTGCGCGGCGAAGGCGATGTGCTCGGCGTGCGCCAGAGCGGCCTGCCCGGCTACCGCATCGCCCGCTCGGAGGTGCACGGCCAGCTCATCACCCAGGCCCGCGACGAGGCGCTGCGCATCCTGAAGGACGATCCGAAGCTCAAGGGCGAGCGCGGCGAGGCGCTGCGATGCCTGCTGTATCTGTATGAGCGGGACGAAGCGATCCCGCTGATCGGGGCGGGTTAGCTGACCGCTCTCTGCCGCCCGATCTCGTAGGCCGCCACATGCGCCCGGGCGAGATCCAGCAGGGGCGTGTCGATGCCGAGCATACGGGCGCGATTGGCCATATCGCCAAGGATATGCTCGGCCTCGGTGATCGAGCCACGCTCGATATCACGCAGCATCGAGGCCTTGAGCGGAGAGTCTGGAGTCGTGAACAGTTTTCGGTCAAACTCGATGAAAGGCGCTCGCGGCTCAAAACCCGAGGCGGTCGCGACGGCGCAGCATTCGGCGAACAGTCGGAAGATGGATTGCTCGCCGTTCGGCACGGCCAGAATGTCTCCGATGCTTGCACGCATCAGGCAGGTGATGCCGGCGAGCGTCGAGAGCTGGACGAATTTCTCCCACATGTCCTGCATGATCGCTTCGCTGGCGCGCACGTCGATACCGGGCACGTGCAGCAGCGTCTCCAGGGCCAGCACACGCTCGCTCAATGAACCCTCGATCTCGCCGAACACGATGGTCTGATTGGCCATGAACTGAACGACACGGCCATCCGCATCGAGCCCGGCACTGACGTTCGCAAGCCCGCCGAGCACCTGCGCGGCGCCGAACCGCACAGTCAGTGCGTCGACATGTTTCAACCCGTTGAGGATCGGCAAAATCATCGTGTTGGCGCCAACCGCTGGGGCAAACTGGGCCATCGCATCGTCGAGCGAGTAGGATTTCACGCCGACGAGCACGACGTCGAACGTTTCCTTGAGATCGTTGGCCAGGATGACCTTCGGCTGCACGGCGAAATCGCCGTGCGGGCTCACGACCTGCAATCCATTCCGCCGCAATTGCTCCGCACGCCCAGCCCGCACCAGAAAGTTCACGTCGCCGCCGGCTCGGACCAGGCGCGCTCCGTAATAACCTCCGAGCGCACCCGCGCCAATCACAAGTACTCTCATTCGAACTCCCGTTGCGGAGGAATTGCCTCCGCAGAAACAATAACAGATGGGCCACGCGCCGTCTCCTCCTCGTCATTGCGAGCGCAGCGACTTGTCCGCCGAAGCTTTAGCGAAGGCGGAAGCAATCCAGAATCTTTCCGCCGAGGGACTCTGGATTGCTGCGCTTCGCTCGCAATGACGGTGCGGATAAGCCCGGCTCTTCTCCCCCTTTCGTCGCGGCTGGCTTTGTGAAATCTTCCCATCATGCGCCGGATCATCGTCGTAGGCTGTCAGGGTAGCGGAAAGACGAGCCTCTCCCGGAATCTCGGGCGAATGCTCGGGCTGCCCGTGGTGCATCTCGACGTGCTCTACTGGCGGCCGGGATGGAAGCCATCCGACAAACCGAGCTTCCGGGCGCGTGTCACCGATGCGATCGCGGGCGACGAATGGGTTGTCGACGGCAGCTTCTCGGGACTCGCATTCGATCTCACACTCGCGCGTGCCGATACGCTGGTCGTCATCGACCGCCCGCGCTGGCTCTGCCAGTGGCGCATTCTCCTGCGCTCCGCCCTCGATCGCGACAAGACCCGGCCTGACCTCCCGGAGGGGTGTCCCGAACAGTTCGACTGGAAATTGATGCGCGAGGCGTGGCGCTACGACACCGAGCGCGCGCCTGTGATCGAGGCCGAGCGTGTGCAGTACGGTGCTGACGTCCCGGTCGTGCGCTTGAGACGCGATCGGGACATCCAGGGTTTTCTGGATTCGGTGCACGGCACATGATCGACGGCCGTGACGTGAGACCGGACGATCAGGATTTCTTCTGCGCGATACGCGCGGCGAATGCCTTCATCAGGTCGGTATCCGCCGCCTCGCCTTTCGCGTCCTCGGCGAGATGCTCGAACCAGCGCGCGAAGCCTTCGTAAACTTGGCTCGCCGGATGATCGGGGCCGAGGAAGCCGGAAATCTCCCGCATCTCCGCCACCCAGCGATAGGCTTTCGGGATCATGTCCGGCAGCGCGACTTCGAGCCGGGCCAGAACCGCGGGCTGGCTGAGTGCGAGTTCGTCGCGCAGCGCATCGGCCGCGCCCGCTTTCGTTGCCGCGACCACCATCGCCGAGCCGATGTCGGCGAGGCCCTTGACGATCCCGGCATATGACATTTTCAGCGCGGACGCGGCACCGACCGGCCCTTCGACGATCCGCACGTCGAGCCCGAGATCCTTCAGCACGGTGACGTCCTTGGCGTGCTCGCCGGACATGTAGAAGGCCGGGCTCTTGCCGCCGGGCTCGGGCGGGAACCCGATGATGCCGGCATCGACGAACGGCGCCTGTGCCGAGCCGATGATCTCCTCGATCCTCATCACGGTATCGACGTTGACGGCATTGCAATCGACCACGACCGGCTTCTTCTCGCGCCGGACGATCAGCCCCGCCAGCCGCTCGGCGAGCGCCACGGCTTCGCCCGGCGGCACGATCGAGAGGATGATGTCGGCGTCCGCGATCGCGTCGTCCTCGGCGCCGATCATGCCGGCATCCGCCGCGCGTTTGCGCGTCGCCTCGCTCCGCCCATTCAACGACGTCAGCACCCGCGCACCGTGCTCGCCGAGACGTTGGGCCACCGCACTGCCCATGGCACCGGGCGCGAGGATCGCAATGGTTTTGGACATCGTGCACTCCAGATCGAATTCCGAGCAATGCGCTCGGTTCAACCGGAGACTAGCAGAGGACGGGACGCCCGCGTGATCGGCGGCCATCCCGCAGAGGAATGGCCCTACTCCACCTTCGCAGGCTGAGGCTGGAGCGCCGAGGCGTTGGCAATACGCGCGGCATTCGCCATGCCCGCCAGCGCCGCTGCCTTCTTCGAATCGGGCGCCGAGCCCGGCTGCACCACGCCGGCCGACATGATCAACGTCGCGGCGTCCTCGGTGCTCATGTCGACCTCGACGATCTTGCTCTTCGGCACGTAGAAGAAGAAGCCGGTCGTCGGGTTCGGCGAGCACGGCAGGAACACCGAGACGTGCTCCTCCTGACCCGGCAGGCTGCGGGAGACATCCTCGTTCGGCGATTGCGAGATCAGCACGATCGACCACATGCCCGGCGAGGGAAACTCGACCAGGCCGACTTTGCGGAAGCTCGAGCCCTTGCCCGAGAACAGCGTCTCGAACACCTGCTTCAGGCCACGGTAGATGGCGCGCACCGCCGGGATCCGGCCGAGGAAGGTCTCGCCGACATCGACCAGCGTTCGGCCGATGAGATTGGCCGCGAGGAAGCCGACCAGAGTCAGCGTGAAGAATGCGACGATCAGTCCCCATCCGGGGATGACGTACGGCATGTAGGTTTCGGGTCGGTAGGCCAGCGGCACGAACGGCCGCACCACGCCATCAACCCAGGTGACGAACCACCAGACCAGATAAAAGGTGATCGCGACCGGTCCCGTCACCACGAGACCGGTGAGAAAATAATTGCGGAAGCGGCCCATCAGGCCGGTATGCGGCTCCGGCAGGGGATCAAGAGGCGCAGGCGCGTCGTCACGGGGGTTCATTCGGGTTCCAGGTCGGTCGCTTCGTCCAAGCTAGGGTCTTCTAGCAGGTTTTGGAAGACCACGAAGCGTTCCGGCCCGGCCCTTCTGCCTATTCCACCGTCACGGATTTCGCGAGATTGCGCGGCTGGTCGACATCGGTCCCCATGATCACCGCCGTATGATAGGCGAGCAGCTGAACGGGGACGGCATAGACCATCGGCGTGAACGCTGCCGCCATATCAGGCATGACGATGGTGACGAGGGACTCGACGGTCGCCTCCGCCACGCCTTTGGCATCGGTCATCAGGATGATCTTGCCGCCGCGAGCGGCGACCTCCTGCATGTTGGAGACGGTCTTCTCGAACACACGGTCGTAGGGCGCGATAACGACGACCGGCATGGTCTCGTCGATCAGCGCGATCGGCCCGTGCTTGAGCTCGCCGGCGGCATAGCCCTCGGCGTGGATGTAGGAGATCTCCTTCAGCTTCAACGCGCCTTCGAGCGCGAGCGGGAAACTGGTGCCGCGGCCGAGATAGAGCACGTCACGCGATTTGGCGATCTCGCGGGCGAGCTTCTCGATCTGGACCTCGGTGGTGAGCGCATCCGACATCAAACGCGGGATCTCGACGAGCCCGTGGACGAGCTTGGTCTCGTCCTCGTCGGACAGTTCGCCGCGGGCCTTGCCGGCCGCGATCGCAAGATTTGCCAGCACCATGAGCTGGCAGGTGAAGGCCTTGGTCGAGGCGACGCCGATCTCCGGGCCGGCCAACGTTTGCAGCACGGTCTCGCTTTCGCGCGCGATCGTCGAGGTCGGCACGTTGACGACGGCCACGGTGTGCACGCCTTCGGCCTTGGCGTAGCGCAGCGCGGCCAAGGTATCGGCGGTCTCGCCCGACTGCGAGATGAAGATGGCGAGGTCGCCCTTGCGCAAGGGCGCCTCGCGGTATCGGAATTCGGAGGCGACATCAACCTCGACCGGCACGCGCGCGAAACGCTCGAACCAGTATTTTGCGACGAACCCGGCGTAGCTCGCGGTGCCGCATGCCGTGATGTTGATGCGCTGGATATTCTTGAAGTCGAACGGCAGCTTGACCGGCAGCGAGACCCGCTCGGTCGCCATGTCGACATAGCGTGCCAGCGTGTGGCCGACCACTTCCGGCTGCTCGTGGATCTCCTTGGCCATGAAGTGGCGGTAATTGGCCTTGTCGACCAGCGAGGTCGAGGCGGCGTGCTTGGTCTTCTCGCGCTGGACGGCGTGGCCGTCCTTGTCGAAGATCGCAGCGCTATTGTGGGTCAGCACGACCCAGTCGCCGTCCTCGAGATAGCTGATCGTGTCGGTGAACGGCCCGAGCGCGATGGCGTCGGAGCCGAGATACATCTCGCCGTCACCATAGCCGATCGCGAGCGGCGGACCGTTGCGGGCGCCGATCATCAAATCGTCCTCGCCGGCGAAGATGAAGCCGAGCGCGAACGCGCCGCGCAGCCGCGCCAGCGCCAATTTCACCGCTTCCACCGGCTTGTTGCCGCGCGTGAGCAGATCGTCGACGAGATGCAGCACGATCTCGGTGTCGGTCTGGGTGTGGAACACCGTGCCTTTCTTCTCGAGCTCCTCGCGCAGCTCGCGGAAATTCTCGATGATGCCGTTGTGAACCACGGCGACACGCTCGGTCGCGTGCGGGTGCGCATTGTTCACGGTCGGCTTGCCGTGGGTGGCCCAGCGGGTGTGACCGATTCCGGTCGTGCCCTTGAGCGGCTCGGCTTCTAGCCGCTTCTCCAGATTCTTCAGCTTGCCCTCGGCGCGGCGGCGCTCGAGATGCTTGCCTTCGAGCGTGGCGACGCCCGCGGAATCATAGCCGCGATATTCAAGACGTTTGAGCGAATCCACCAATTGCTCTGCAACCGGCTCGCGCCCGAGAATGCCGACAATCCCGCACATGCGGATCACTATCCCCCAAATCGTCGAAAAATCGCCTAAACGACGCGCTCGGTTTTTAGCGAAGTTCCTAAGGAACCAGATACTCAATAATTATTGCTGATTGAGACAGCACCGACGGCAACGAGCCTCGCCTGCGTCGAACTGGCTGGGCCATAAACCGCGCGCGTTAACTTGTTGTCAACAAATTTGGCCAACCCTCGCGTATCAAGGAGAGAGGCCATGAAAGGCTCATCCGACCGCAAAAGTCTGTCATCGATGTCTGTGCGCGCCAGCGAGACTACCGGCACGCACCTTGCGCACTGGCCGCCGCCCCAGCGCGGCAAGGAAAGCAAGCCCGTCTTCATCAAGCACGTCGCCGGCGAGCCGGCGAAGCGTGCCAAGCCGCGCGGCTGGCGCCTGACTCGCGCGATCTTCTCGGAATTCGCCGACGACGAATAGCGGCGCTCATTTTTCCGGCTTCTTGCCACCCGTCTTCATCTCGCGATAGCGCGCCGCGCCACCGTCGCGGATGGTCTGCGGGCTGCGCTCCAGCGCCATGGCGTCATCAGGCACGTCGCGCGTGATCACCGAGCCCGAGCCAATATAGGCGCCGTTGCCGATCGTCACCGGTGCGACCAGCGAGGAGTTGGTGCCGACGAACGCGCCCTGCCCGATGATCGTCTTGTGCTTCTTGAAGCCGTCGTAGTTGCAGGTGATGGTGCCGGCGCCGATGTTGGAATTGGCACCGATTGTGGCGTCTCCAATGTAGGAGAGATGGTTGACCTTGACGCCGGCCTCCAGCGTCGCGGCCTTGGTCTCCACGAAATTGCCGATGCGCGCGCCGTCGCCGAGCGAGGTGCCGGGCCGCAGCCGCGCATAGGGGCCGATGGAGACCTTGTTGCCGAGCTTGGTCTCGACGATATGCGAGAAGGAATGGACCACCGTGCCGTCGCCGATCGAAACGCCGGGGCCGATCACCACGAACGGCTCGATCGTCACGTCCTTGCCGAACACGGTATCCGCGGCGAGGTAGACGGTGTCAGGCGCGATCAGCGTGACGCCGGCCTCCATCGCCGCTTTCCGCAACCGCGCCTGCATCACGCTTTCGGCCTCGGCGAGCTGCGCCTTGGTGTTGATGCCGCGCACTTCGTCCTCGCTGGTTTCGATCACCACGGCATCCCATCCCTGTTCGCTGACAATGCCGACCGCGTCGGTCAGATAATATTCGCCCTTGGAATTCGCATTGCCGATCTTCTCGAGGATCGCGAGCGCGCGGCGGCCGTCGATCGCCATGACCCCGGCATTGCACAGCTCGATCCTGCGCTCCTCTGCGCTGGCATCCGCCTGCTCGCGGATCGCGACCAGGCGGTCGCCCTCGACGATGAAGCGGCCATAGCCGGTGGGATCGGCGGCGCGGAAGCCGAGCGCCGCAATTGCCGCGCCGTTGGCGAGCGGCGCGCGCAGCCGCGCAAAGGTCTCGGCCGAGATCAGCGGCGTGTCGCCGAACGCAATCAGCAGATCATCCACGCCCCCCGCAATGGCATCACGCGCCGCCAGCACCGCATGCGCGGTGCCGAGCCGGTCCTGTTGCACGAAGGTGAGCGCGTCGGGGCGGATGCGCTTTGCTTCGTCCGCCACCGCCTGATGGTCGGGTCCGATCACGACCGCGAGCGAGGTGCCGGTTCCCCTGGGCGCCGCGGCAAGCACGTGGGCGAGCAGGCTCTGGTGCGCGACCGGATGCAGCACTTTCGGCAGGTGTGAGCGCATACGCGTGCCTTCGCCGGCGGCGAGCACGATCGTGAGGCTGGAACGGGCGGTCATCGAAATCCTGTCAATCGGCCGAATCGATCGGCGCCAGCGGGCGACGGGCCGCCCTCATCAGCTATCGCCTTGCTACCCCCGCAAACGCCCGGAGTTCAAGTGCGACACGCTTTTCCTGTTAATGTTCCCTGATTGATTCGGGGAAGCCGGACAGGGGTTGGGCACTTAACGTTCATGGCAAAGGATTCCGACCCACTGGCGGATGCCTTCGGCGACAAGGAGACCGGCGGGCTGTTCTCCGGACTTGTAGCCGAGGAGAGTTCGTTCGATCGCGGCATGATGTGGCGGCTGGGCTCATGGGGCGTGGCGGCCGTCGGCGCCGTGGTGATTGCCGTGTTCGCCAACCAGGCCCAGCTCGGCTGGCGGCGCGACCAGGTTGCGTCCGCCGATCTCGCGCGCCAGGCCGACCGGCTCCAGATGCTGACCAAGGAGAGCCAGAACGAGGCCCGACGCCTCGCCTCCGCCATCGAGACGCTGAACACCGATCGCGACCGGCTCTATTCGCGCGTCACCGTGCTAGAGCAAGGGCTGGATTCCGTCACCGGCGCCATCGCCAAGCAGACGACAACGCCGCCGCAGGCATCCGTTGCGAAACCGCAGGACGCGCCGGCTTTGATCGGGCCGCCGGCGCCCGGCATCGGGCCGGTCGCCTCGACACCGGCTTTGGCCAACGACAAGCCGCGCGCAGAGGCTGCAAAGGAGCCATCGAGCCCGCCGCCACAAAGCGCGGCCGCGGCCTCGCTGGTCGCGCAGTTGCCGGCAACGAATTCGGCACTGCCGATGCTTCCGCTGGTCCCATCCAAATCGATCATGGCGCCGCCCGATCCGGCCGCCCCGAAACTGGTTCAGCCCGAGACCACTGAGAAAGCTGCCGAGAAGAAGCCCGATCCGGCGCCCGCGCCCATCGAAGTCGCCGCTGCACCAGCCAAGCCGCCGGAGGCCGCCGAAAGCGAGGCTCCCGCGATCGCGGTCCAGCAGACGCGCTTTGCGATTGATCTCGGTGGCGCCAACTCGCTCGAAGGCCTGCGCGCATTGTGGCGCGGGGTCACCAAATCCAATCCTGAGATCGCAGCGCTGCGGCCGATCATCATGATCAAGGAAGGCAACACCGGCCTCGGCATGCAGCTCCGCCTCGGTGCCGGCCCGCTGATCAACGCAGCGGCCGCAGCAAAACTCTGCGCCGGCCTCGCCGAGAACGACCGCCACTGCGAGACCACCGTGTTCGACGGCCAGCGGCTGTCAATGCGCGGCGGGCAGGAAAAACAAGAAAAGACTCAGGATCGAGTTCAAGAGAAGAACTCCGATAAGAACCAGGACTCGGTGCCGCAAGCCGAGACCGTCCCGGCGCCCGCGCCCACCGCGAAGCCCGACAAGCATCGCCGCAGCTATTCCTCAAAACGCTCATCGAAGCGCGAGGAGCCCGCGCCTGCTCCTGCGGCGCAGCCGGCCGCACAGCCGAAGCCGGAGACCGCGTCGGCGGGATCGACGCTGTCGTCGTTCTTCAGGCGGTAGACGCGGCATCCGCTCTGCGAAGACCATCTCGCGTCCGACGTATCAAACGATACGAAGGCCTCCGACCCAAGACGGCAGTATCCGCGACGAATAATGATTCGGAGCGGAGATGGCGGACGAGACGTTTCTGCGCGAGCACCTCGCGCTGATCCGCGAGCTGGCCGAACAGGCCGACCCCCATATCAAGAAGCGATTGCTGGCCTTGGCTGAAAAATACGAACGTCGGCTGAGGGATCAGAACCGGGCGGTGCAAAATCGGCCTTGATGGCTCATCGGCGCACGCAATCACTTACTCCATGCGCGCCTTTTCCTTCAGGTCGCGAATGCGGTTCTCAGCTTCATCCCTCGACCGGACCAGTTCCGACCAATCCTCGACCCGAGCTTCCTTGCTCAGCCTCTTGAGTTCGTCCAGTTGCTCCCGAGTTGGCTTTTCCATGCTCGCTCCTTGCATGCAGCATGCGTTGCGCGGTCACACCGTTTCAAACCTGCGCGACCCCAGCCTGTTCCTGGATAAGTTCGGGCCGGGCGCGGCCGCCTTGCTCATTCCGCAAGGGCCCGCGATCGACATAAAGTCACCTTCCCTGTTGCCCGCCCGCGCCTTCCCGACCATATTGCCACCATGACAAAAAAGCCCTTCCGCCTCACGCCCTACCAGGTGCAGTTCCTGATCGTCGTCGGCTTCGCCAGCGTCGGCTATGCGCTCTATCTGCGCTACCTCGGAATCGAAAACTCGCAGGTCGGTCTCGCCTGCGACGCCGGGCTTCAGACCCTGGTCTGCAAGGCGCGATCGGTCGCGACCGTGCTGTTCAAGAATTCAGTGTTCGGTATCGTCGCGCTGGTGGTGGCGACGTTGAACCTGATGCGGCCGTCGATCGTGCTGCTCACCGTCGGCATCATCGCCGCCGGCCTCGGCATCGTGCTCTACAATGTCGTGCTGTCGGGCCTGGCGATCGGCCTGCTCATTCTTGGATTTGCTCGGCCCGCGCCCGCCACAGCGTGAGCGCGAACAAGAGGTAGATCGCGCAGGTCCACAGCGACTGCCAATTATCGCGGCCCTCGTTGACGAGCACATAGGCCGCCGACAGCGTCAGCACGCCGGCGAAGACGGACTCCGCGATCGGACGCTGGCCGATCTGCGGCCGGTTCAGCATCAGGAGCGCGAACGGCACCACCGCCATCGTCAGCGCAGCGTAAGGGAAATCCTTGTAGCGCGGATCGAACACGAAGCCGAGTGCGGTCTGCGCCGCAATCACCGCCGTCACTGCCAGCGTCAAGCCGAGCACAGCGGTGAGCTTCGACCATTTCCGGCCCTCGCGCGGACCAAGCAGATCGAGAAAGGTCGGGAGGCTGCGGCCGATCACCATCGCCTGCGCGCAGAAGATCGGCGACAGGATGCCGGCCGCCAGCAGCGTGCCCCACAGCAGCCAGCCGCCGATGCCGTAGCTCTCGTAGTACATCTTGTCGGCGCCGATCCCGAGCAGGATGCCGGCCGAGGTCGCCGAGATCGCCACGCCGAGCCAGGCCGAGAAGCGCGGCGTCCACGGTCTGCGCCGCAACGTCAGGCCGGCCACCGCGAACACCAGCACGCAGAGGCCCATGCCGGCGCCCATGTACCATTTCCAGTACGGAAAATTGCTGATCGGCTGGCCCGGCGGATATTTGAGGCTCCGGCGCACCGAGTCATAGAGGCCCCAATAGCCGCCGACGGTGCCTTCCAGCTTGCGCTTCCACGGCTGGTCGTAGGACTCGATCAGATTGACGCGGAATTTCTGCGCTTTCGCCAGGCTCAGGATCTCCGAGACCACGCGCGCCTGGTTGGTGCGCGACGGCAGCGCGCCCTCGCGCATGCGCCCTTCGCTCGGCCAGCCGGTTTCGCCGATCAGGATCTCCTTGCCGGGAAATGCGACCGCCATGCGCTCGCGGATCTGTTCGACATGGGAGGCGGCAAACTTCGCCTTGACCGGGAAGTCCTCCCAATAGGGCAGGATGTGGATCGTGACAAAGTCGACGGCGTCATAGATCTCGCGATTCCTGAGCCAGAACTCCCAGACATCGGCATAGGTGACGGGCACGCTGACCTGCGCCTTCACCGAGCGGATGATGGAGACGAGGTCCGCGGTGGTCATCTCGCCGCGCAGCAGCACTTCGTTGCCGACGATGATGCTGGTGATGATTCCGGGGAAATCCTTGGAAAGACGAATGGCGAGCGCCGCCTGCTCGAAATTCTTGGTGCGGTTGCTGGAGAGCCAGATGCCCTGGAGCACTTTCAGCCCGCCGATCCGGGCCGCGATCGCCGGTACCTGGTCGAGCCCGTTCTCCATCGAATAGGTGCGGACGCAGTCGGTGATCTCCTTGAGCTGGCGCAGGTCCTGCTCGATCTGGTCGGCCTCGATATGGGTCCATGCGTTCAGCGGCGACTGCTCGCCGCGGAACGGCGCGTAGGAGACGCATTGGACCTTGTCGGCGGGATCGATCGGGGCGCGCGCGAGCGAGATCGGCGTGGCAAGCCACCACCACACGGCAGCGATCGCACCCAATGAAACGAGCAGAAGCGCCAGTGGCGTACGAAGAGAAATCGGTTCCGTCCTCCGCGAAGGGCCGTCGATTACCTGCTAGCACGGCGTCTGCCAAGGGGGTGACTCCGTTATGGATCCATCCCTCCCCTGAGGAATTTACCTGCGGCCGTTCGACCGAGGCCTAGGATCGTGACTTTGCTGGACAAAATTCCAGATTCAGGCCATGGACTCGGGAGGACTTTTCCGCCGCATTGGAGACCCATTTGGACGCCATCACCGGGCGCGTCCGCGAAGGTCCTGACGCGGACGGGCAGTGATATATTGGGGAATTCATGCGGCAACGGGTGTTCGAGTTACGAAATGCGGTCCTGCGGCAGTTCGCCGCCACCTTGGCCGTTTCTTCCCTTGTCATCCTGATGGGTATCGGCGCGGCCTCCGCCCAGAGCGGCACGCCCGCTCCAGACCAGAGCAAGGCAGCCGCCCAGCCCGCCGACGCGGCCAAGGATGCCGCCCAGAACCAGCGCCGCACCGACGAGTTCGCCGAAGCAGCCCAGGTCATCAACGGTCCGGCCGGCAACCCCGAATGCGTCTGGCTCGGCCGGCGCGTGGTGCGGTTGATGTGGCGGGATGACCTCGATACCGCATTCCGCCATCTCGACCTCTACGATCGCTTCGGCTGCCCCGGCGGCCACATCCAGGCCGCCTTCCGCTGCTTGACCCGCTTCGGTGGCCAGATCGATCCCAAGGTCGCCGAGACCCTGGACAGCCGCGTGCACGCTTGCTGGATCAACCCGGCGTCGCAGCCGCAGCAGGCGGCGGCCGCGGCCGCGGCCTCGCAGCCGGCCGCGCCGGCAGCGGGCAATGCGCAGCCGCAGCCGGCCGCGAGCCCCTCGCCGGCGGCAAGCCCATCACCGGCGCCCCCGAAATAGCCGCGATTGTTTCAGCCTCCGTTCAGGAACGATCGGCGATAGAGGCAATTGGCACTGCTGCGAATTTCGAAATGTGCATGCCCTCATACGGTCATGAGGCGATGACAGTTGTGAAACCGCGCGGCAGAGGTATGCTCCATTTGCCGCGGACTTGGTCGGATCTCGGGGTCGGATCCGCTTCCCTGCCCCCTCAGCCCCTTTTGGTTTAGCCGCGATGCGGGTTGTCGCCGCCGTTCTGTTGCTTGTGTCCGCGCTCCACGCCGGCCTCTGGGGAGTCTTGCGCGACAAGGAACCCGCGCCCGACTTCAAGGGCTTGCTGCCCAGTGTCTCCTACGCGCCGTTCGAGGGCTCGGCTCACCCCGACATCGACAACATTCCGTCGGTGGAGAAAATCCGCGCCGACCTGAAGACGCTGTCGACGATGACGCGCGCGATCCGTCTCTATTCGTCCACCGGCGGCGTGGAACTGGTGCCGCCGATCGCGGCCGAGTTCGGCCTCAAGGTCACCGTCGGCGCCTGGATCGACAAGGACAAGGATCGCAACGAGCGCGAGATCAAGGCCGCCATCGAGCTCGCCCGCAAGAACAGCAACGTCAACGGCGTCGTCGTCGGCAACGAGGTGATCTATCGCGGCGAGCAGAAGGTCGAAGACCTCATCGAGATGATCAAGAAGGTCAAGGGCTCGGTGCGCGTGCCCGTCACGACCGGTGAAATCTGGAACATCTGGCGCGACAATCCCGACCTCGGCTCCAACGTCGACTTCATCGCCGCCCACGTGCTGCCCTATTGGGAGAACTTCCGCTCGGACCAGGCGGTCGATCAGGCCGTCGACCGCTACAATCTGTTGCGCAACCTGTTCCCCGGCAAGCGCATCGTGATCGCCGAGTTCGGCTGGCCGAGCGCGGGTTACAATTTGCGCAACGCCGACCCCGGTCCGTTCCAGCAGGCACTGACCTTGCGCAACTTCGTCAGCCGCGCCGACGCCATCGGCATGGAATACAACATCGTCGAGGCCATCGATCAGCCCTGGAAATACTTCGAAGGCGGCGTCGGTCCGTACTGGGGCATCCTCAACGCCAGCCGCGAGCCGAAGTTCGCCTGGACCGGGCCGGTGGAGAATCCCGACTATTGGAAGCTGATGGGCGTCGCCCTCCTGGTCGGAATCCTGCTGTCGCTGCCGATCCTGCGGCTGCAGCAGCCGACGGCGAAGCAGGCGTTCCTGCTGTCGGCCACCGCCAATGGCGTCGGCGCCTGGGCCGCCACCGTGTTCGCGTTCTGGAACGGACACTATTTCATCTTCGGCTCCGCCTTCGCGCTCACGCTCGGCATGATCCTGCTTGTTCCCCTCGTGCTGATCGCGATGGCGCGCATCGACGAGATCGCGGCCGTCGCGTTCGGCCGGCCGCCGCAGCGGCTGCTCACGAAAGGCAAGCCGGTCGAGGACGTGCCCGAGAATTATTACCCGAAGGTCTCGATCCACATTCCCGCCTATTTCGAGCCGGTCGAGATGCTCAAGCAGACGCTCGATGCGCTGTCGCGGCTGAATTATCCGAACTACGAATGCGTCGTCATCATCAACAACACGCCCGACCCTGCCTTCTGGCAGCCGATCCAGGATCATTGCCGCGCGCTCGGTGAACGCTTCAAGTTCATCAACGCCGAGAAGGTGCAGGGCTTCAAGGCCGGTGCGCTGCGCATCGCGATGGACCGCACCGCCGTCGACGCCGAGATCATCGGCATCCTCGACGCCGACTACGTCGTCGATCCCGACTGGCTCAAGGACCTCGTGCCGGCGTTTGCCGATCCCAGTGTCGGCCTGGTGCAGGCGCCGCAGGAACATCGCGACGGCGACCTGTCGATCATGCACTACATCATGAACGGCGAATATGCCGGCTTCTTCGACATCGGCATGGTCCAGCGCAACGAGACCAACGCCATCATCGTGCACGGCACGATGTGCCTGATCCGCCGCGCCGCGATGGACATGGCCGGCGGTTGGTCGTCCGACACGATCTGCGAGGACAGCGATCTCGGCCTTTCCATCCAGCAGCTCGGCTGGACCACGCACTACACCAACCACCGCTACGGCCAGGGCCTGCTCCCCGACACCTACGAGGCCTTCAAGAAGCAGCGTCACCGCTGGGCCTATGGCGGCCTCCAGATCGTCAAGAAGCACTGGCGGAACTTCCTGCCCGGACGGAGCCGGCTGACGCCCGACCAGAAGCGCGAATATGGCCTGGGCTGGCTGAACTGGCTGGGTGCCGAAAGCCTCGGCGTGGTCGTGGCGCTGCTCAACCTCGTCTGGGTGCCGATCGTCGCCTTCGCCGACATCGCCATTCCCGACAAGATCCTGACGCTGCCGATCATCGGCGCCTTCATCGTCTCGCTCGTGCACTTCTTGTCGATGTACCGTGCGCGCGTCGCGATCAAGCCCGGCCAGATGCTGGGCGCGATGATCGCGGCGATGAGCGTGCAGTGGACGGTGTCGCGCGCGGTGGCGCAGGGACTGATCACCGAGCACATTGCGTTTGCACGCACGTCCAAGGGCGGCCTGTCCAGGATGTCGATCGAGTTCCAGGCGTTCTGGGAGGCCGTGATCGGTGCCCTGCTCCTGATCGGCGCCGGCGTGCTGGTGGCCTCCAACAGCTATCGTCAGATCACCGAGATCTACATCTTCGCCGGCGTGCTGGTGCTCCAAAGCCTGCCGTTCCTGGCCGCGGTCGCCATCGCCATCCTCGAGCTCAGCCGCATCAACTCGTTCCAGTTCTGGCGCGACAGCGCGATCCGCACCGCCGAGCTGATCGGCCTGCGCCCGGTCGCGCTGCCGACCCCCGCCGGCACGCCGCAGCAAGTGCCGGTGCCAAGCGAGGTCCGGCGGGAGGCGAACTGACGGGGCTCCGAACGCGGCATCCGGCCTATCGGCGAACGTCGCGGGTTCTTCGGCGTGGATGGCGGCCCGCCATTCCGGTTGAAAATCCCGGCTCAAGCATTGGAAACGGCGAGCGAACTCCCGCTGTTGCCTTCAACTTCGGCAACCACCCGAGCTATTGACCTCCGCGCCCCATCCCCCTACACAGCGCGGGCCGAAAGCATGATCCGGAAACAGCCGGTTTTTCCGCAACCCTTGCGTCAAATTGGGCGGCAAGACATGCTTTTCCAAATGACCGAAGACGATGGCGATCTCTTCAAAGCCATCGGCGGCCATGGGAGCGCGTAGCTCAGCCGGTAGAGCACGTGACTTTTAATCACGGGGTCCTGGGTTCGAGCCCCAGCGCGCTCACCAATAAAATCAGCTATTTAAACAGAATTTTCAAAGTTCCCCCTCCCCCGAAAATCGTGGTGGGAGGGTTGTGGGAGGGATGCAGTAGCGGGGGCCGTTCGCAAAACCCACGACCTCGCCCGACGGTTTGATGCTCGCCGATCTCGCGCGCTTGGAGACCTATGATGAAGGCACCTTGGTTCGTAACTCAGTGCATTGGTTGCCTGGAAGAAAGGCCCTTGACCGAGGAACACGTAATACCACGTTCACTTGGCGGCGATCTGACTTGTGAATTTCTATGCAAACCCTGCAATGACGCGTTTGGATCTACCTTTGAAGCTGACGCAAAGACCGACCCCGCCATTCGGTTAGCCGTTGCAAATCTGGCCAACGTTTTGCCCCCATCAGTATTTCAGCGGATCGAGGAAGGCCAAAACTACACCGCACAGAGCGGCCCAGTCGCGGTGCGCGCGACGTACCGTGCGGGCGAGCTAATGCCTAAGACCTTTCGACACAGCGATGGGTCATTGATGGTGCCAACCAAAGACGCGGCGGCGCACATTGAGCGAATGGCTGCAAAGCATGGTCACGCTGGCGAATTTGCACGGGTAGCGGCAGCACGCATAAACAGTTTGCCAGAACAGACAAAAGTTGAGCTAGTGCCCGGCATCAGCGTAATAAATTGGCCGACAGATCAGGCAACGCCAGATTTGAGTGCTGCCCCGGTTAATGAGCTAGTGCTCGTAAAGACAGCCTTTGAATTCTTAGCTTTATTGTTAGGAGCGGCGATTTGCGAACCCGTTCCCGCACTTGGCCAAATCCGAGACGCGCTGAAAGGAAGTGGCGACGCGTCTAGTTATCGTGTCGAGCGACTTTTGAGCTCTACCTATGCCCCCTTCCACGGGCTTTGCTTCGAGGGGAATGATCCGCATGCTCAAGTGCAAATACGCCTGTTTGGGAAACTCGCTTTTCGCGTTCATTTCCTCCACTTGGCCGTAGACGCGCCCAAGGCCTTGTATACACACACTCTGACGACCGGGGAGCATAGCTTCCTCCAACGATAAGACTGGCGTAAAATTCGACCGGAGCCGTAAGGATTACGCCGCTCGCCAAGAGCGGGCGCATAAGGAGCGCACGCGCTCCACGCCACTGAACGTGTATACTGGCAGACGTCAGAGTCATTTCTAGACCCCAGAGCCGTTGGCGACCTATGGTAGATCGAAAACTCATCGAAGCTCTTGTGGCCAATCCGTCGGAGAGCCTCACAGTTGAAGTAAAGCGGTGGATTGATCCGACCGACACACTAGGCATCGCTAAGATCGCTAAGGGTGCTATCGCCCTTCGCAACCGTAATGGCGGCTTCCTTGTCGTCGGCTTCGACGACGCCACCATGGCCCCCGATGTCGCTAACGAACCGCCAAACGCCAAGGGCCTTTTCCATATCGACATAATTCAGGCGATTATATCGAAGTACACGTCGCAACCGTTCGAGGTCGCTGTTGAGTGGGTTGACCGTGACGGTAGGGAATACCCGGTTCTCGCTATTCCATCCGGCATCAAGGTGCCAGTCGCCGCAAAGCGCGATTTAATGGATGACGGTAAGGCGTTGGTCCGCGAAGGGGCAGTCTATTTCCGCTCACTTGGTTCTAACGGCACCGCCAGCACAACCGAGGCCAAACATACTGATTGGAGTGAGATCGTCGAAATATGCTTCGACAATCGTGAGGCTGATTTCGGGAGGTTCTTTCGGCGGCATTTATCCAGCGTGGATCACGGCTCGCTCGTATCGTTCCTAACCAGCGCGGCATCGCCCGCTCCAACGCTCTGCGATCAAGCAAATGCTGTGATCGAAGCTGGGGAGACGCGCTTCAATGAAACTATCAAGCAGCGCAAGCTATCCGCCGACGAAGCAGCGCTGGTTCAGCGGGCGTTTTGGAGCATCGGCATGGTCATCGCGCCCTCGCACCCGGAAGCGATACCAGACCAGGAATTTCTCGAACGACTTGCATCGAGCAACCCAAGATACACCGGATGGCCAATCTGGCTGGACGCTCGCCTCATGTCGAAACCCGAAAATCGACCCAGGGTCGTCAAAGGTGCGTTTGAATATCTGATCGTCTCCCCGTCTCCCGACTTCTCAGATCATGTTGATTTCGCGCGGCTCAATCCAACGGGTGAGTTTTTCCTTCATCGGCTTCTTCAAGATGATGGAGTTCCCCGTAATGTAACGCCGGGACAAGCTCTTGATCCAACCCTAGTGGCGCTTCGCGTGGCCGAAGCCATGGCGGTCGGAATTTCGTTTGCAAAGGCGCTGGGCTACGTCCCGGACCAAACGACGGTCGGCTTTGCCTTTCGTTGGCACAATCTCAAAGGGCGCAGCCTCACCGCTTGGGCAAACGACCGTTACCTTCTGCGCGATGGGGGTGTTGCCCATGACGACAGCATTGAAACATGCGTCCAATTCTCACTCGATACGCCGCTATCGGCCCTAGCGCAGTTCGTTGACGAAGCGACAAAGCGGTTATTCGCGGCATTTGATGGTGCGGTGATGCCGCGCATTACTATTGACGACCTAGTCAAAAGATTGGTTGAGCGCACGCTAGGTTGGTAGCGTCAGCGCGAAAACCACTCGGCCAGAACCATCATCTTCGTGGTTCTAGTTCCAGCGAACTCCAATCGGGTGACCGCCCGAGGGCGAGAAAGCTCGAAAGCAATTCTCTATACGCGGTCAAACACCGCCGCACTGTTTCCTCTAGCTCCCCTTCGGCGCGGCGGCTCAGGTCGCTGCCGTGCGTCGCCGCGCTCCTCAATCTGAAAAGTCCATTTATCAAATCTCGATTAGCCTGACGCAACCCAAGTTCGCCCCCGATCATCTGAGCAGAACGCACGCTGACCTTCCATCCCATTGGCGAGGCATCGGGACCCGGACCGCTAACTGCAATCTCGAACGCAAGCTCCAAATCAAGAACTCTGTCCACAGGCTTGGACCGACACTGACTGAGAGTGAACCGCTCCATTGAGCGAAGAAGGCGAGAACGTAGCTCTTCCGGTAATGCGCCGTATCTTTGCAATTGGTCTTGAAGATCGGCAGTGTTGATTGGTGTGAAGCCGGCGACACGTGGCGGGATTTCAGGAAGTATCCAAGCTAACGAATTCTCCCACTGATTAATGTCCAAATCCTGATCCGCGTACTCGAACCAGCAACCGATTGCCAACGGATGACCTACCGCTACGGCCTCAATAAACGACCAAAGATCGCGGGCTTCAGATTGCAGTTCATTAATCCTTCGGAAAGGGGTGACGTCTGTACCTATGTAAGGGAAATTTGGCACCTCTCTAACAAAGGCCAAGCGAGGCGCGTCGAAGTAGTTATGCGCCAACCAAGCAGAATTGTCATAACACGTTCTTGCTCGCTCCAAGATCCGGCGCTTCATGAATGTGTCCTGCAATGCATCGAATGGCATGATGCGGGATGATCCATCTTGCAAAGCAAATTCGCGGTCGGTGGAGGTGCCCCAGATGGCGACCTTGAAAAGTCCAGTTGCAGTGTGAGTAGCCAATAGTCGCAGCAACCAATCGACCGCTCCGGGAATTTCATTACCTTCTGTCCGCTCGGCCTTACGAAAAAGATGCATTGCAAATAAATGCGCATCGATCACAGGTCCAGAGCCACCGCTGTAAAGCATGTGCCCGGCCACTCGCTGGAACGCGGTGCACTTGGCAATCGCGTCGCAAAGGGCATCGACGATTGACCCATGGGGCTCTGAAAGTAAACTAGGTCGCGGCTCCTGCTCTTTATATGCCTTTAACGCGCTTTCTAGCGCCGCGATCAAAAGGCTTCGGTCAACATCAGATGTCATTGCAACAGTCCTCCGACAGCGACCGCGCGCAAAGCGGGGAAAGCCGCCTTGCGACCTAACGGCGTTTACCGCGAAGGACCGTCGCTCCGACTTTCCAGGATCATTCGATCCGCTGTCGTCACGCCGTGCAATCCGCGTAAACCTATTACTTGGGAAAACTTCATCTCGATTGGCCGCAGAGCAGGCCTTGGCCCCGTCTAACGTCAGCAAGGTTGCTCACGAGTACTTGCATGAATTGTAGCTTGTGGGAAGATACCGCCGCGGGGCAGTTGGGCTATATGATCACAAAAGAGCAGCGGTTGGAGGCCATGAAGGGCGTTCTTGCATCGCTCTTCGCTTCGCAGCGCACGTTGAAGTCGCTGGCTCCAAACTTCAAATGGGCTGGGCTAGGTAACCTCCTGGGTGACTACGGCGAGTTCATCGCTATTGAAGCCTACAATCTGCAACAAGCACCGCGCGGAGCGAACGGATATGATGCGGTTACGGCGGAAGGCAAAAAGGTCCAAGTGAAAGCAAACTACGCGGCCTCCCAAATTGGCTTTCGAGGCGACGCCGATATGCTGCTTTGTCTCAAGATCGATCTAAATGGTGATTGGACAGAAATCTACTACGGTGACTTCGCACTTGTGAAACGGGCGGCGAGGTATTCGGCACGCGACAATAAGCACATGGTACCGATCAGCGCGTTGCTAAAAATAGCCAAGGCTGGGTACGTCCTGCCGGAGGTTCTACCGATTGCGGAGCCTGCGACAAACGCCGACGAACCTATCTAAAGCGAAAGCCGTACTGATCGATGAAGTGTTAGCCGGGGAGTAGTCTTCGTCACTTTGCGAGAGGCCGTTCGTGAAACAAGCATGCTTGCGTCCTAATTTTTCCCTCCCCCGGTGGGGCTGGCCAAGCATGCTTCCCCCCGCTTACTCCGCGGGCAGATCGTCCCTTAGAGGCGCCGCGTGCTCCGCGTAGAATAGCGGGGGAAGCCCGGAAGTGGCGGCCCCTGTACGTGTTGGGCACACGCAATCTCGCGGTCACGGGCGAAGATATGATCAAACATCTGTTCAAGGTTGACCGCGTGGCGATGAGCCTTGACGAACTCCGCGCGAACAATCGGCGACAGATAGGCCAACACGTCACCGCTAAGCGGATAAAGTCGCCAAAGAGGGCTGTCATCTTGCTCAGTCTCGCCGAAGTCGAAATAGACCGGCGCGCGGCTCTTTCCCCAATCGCGCAAAAGGGCGCTGCCGTCGTATCGGTGGATTGCATAAGTCGGCACTCCCGATGCGACGCGTAGCGGACGAAGCAAATCAAAGAACTTCGTTCGGTCGCGGAGACGCCTGACGGCGTTAACGACCCAGACCAATTTAGGGTAAAATTCCTCGCGAGAGACCCGCTCAGCTTCGCTCAACGCCGAGTATTGAAATTCCAGAACCAGGCCGCTCTCCGTTTTAACGTCGGCCCGATGTCTTTCTCCGCTTTGCGCAGTATGTCCAATCTCTTGCCATTCGACGGGAAATTGGTTTTTCCACGACCGATGCCATTCCGTTTCCGGCTCCCACCAAGGATCGCAGGCTTTGGACTTCAAGTGCGCCC
Source organism: Bradyrhizobium sp. WSM4874 (assembly GCF_055811835.1). Classification (NCBI taxonomy): domain Bacteria; kingdom Pseudomonadati; phylum Pseudomonadota; class Alphaproteobacteria; order Hyphomicrobiales; family Nitrobacteraceae; genus Bradyrhizobium; species Bradyrhizobium sp. WSM4874. The sequence goes on along the minus strand of NZ_JBVVPR010000002.1, from coordinate 252,404 downwards.
AATGCCACACGCGGTGTTGTCCACATTTGGCGACCATGGCATGACCGCAATCGCGGCATTTTCCAGTAAAGCCCGGCTGTGCCTCTCGATTATTCCCTTCGATCTCAGCAAACTTCATTGGCCGTCTCCCCAAGCATACTGATCAAACATTGCTCAAAGCTCGTCGGAAATCCACCGGGTTCTCTTAGACCTGCGCCTGACGCTGCGGCGCGCAACGACGCAAACGCAAATACATGCGTAGACGCGAATGCAGACACAGACGTAGACACAGACGTAGGCGTAGACGTAGACGTAGACGCAGCCGCAGCCGCAGCGGAGTAAATCCACGGGCAGCGAGACCGATCAAAAAGCTCGCGTCATCGTGATAGCCGTCCCGCTCTCGGAGAATGGGCCAATCGCGTCGGTTTGGGGGATGAAGTGAGGACTTCCGCTCCGTCCCCATAAGAAGACATCGTCACTGCCCGCTGCGGCTTGTCGCCCTCGTCAATAGCCCAGGCACATAGCTCCGGATTGTTTTGCTGCTCGGCTTCCTGGGGGGCTTTGCGGACAATGATTGCTTTCGTCTGGAATTTGCCCGACCCATCGGTCCGCGGAAAAAATGCGTGGCGCCGCGTCCTGACGCTCCGCGTTGTCGCGTCACTTCCTATCGAGCATGAGCTTGATGGCCGTCGCAGCGTATTGATTGCCGTTCTTTGTGACGTGACCGGCTTCCGCGAGCGCTGCCGAGATTTCGCGGAGAGATCGTTTGCCGCCCTTGGGCCTCGCCCGTGCCAGTCTGCGCGCTAGTTCGACGGTCTCAGGCTTCTGCTCGGCAATCGACTTCCTGCCCTCCACCTTCACACCCGTGCGGCGCTTGCGGTCACGAGCGCCCTTCAGCTTCGCCACGAGCATGGCCTTCTCAAATTCGGAGATAGCACCCAGGACTTGCCGGATCAGGCGGGCCGTGGGCGTGTCGTCTAGGAACGAAGTTGGGCTGTCAGCGGCGATGAGGTCGATGCCCCGTGCTTTCAGCATCGCGAAGCCTACTTCCTGCACCATCAGGTCGCGGGCGAAGCGGCTTGCAGTTTCAACGATGATGGTCTTGGTGCCGTTGGCTTCGAGGGCTTCAAGCATCTTTGCGAAGCCAGGGCGGGTCTCGATGGGGTCGGAGCCTCTGACCGCCTCATCGTGAAAGGAGCCGACAAGCTCGACACCGGCGTGCTTGGCGAACCCCTCGACGGCTGCCGTCTGCCTCAGGCCGCTGTCCTTGTCCTCACCAATGTTTGCGGCTGACGAGGTGCGCAGATAGGCGTAAGCCTTGATGATTTTGGTCGATACGCCAGCCATTTGCATGCCTTGTTTGTACGTTATTCTTCAGAAATAGATACAACTCCCCTCCGACGCAACATGAATTTGGGCAGCTTCGATCAGCACGGCTGGTGGACAAGCCAAGAGCGGCGGAGCCCACATCTTGCCTCTCCCATTGTTCGCGAGCATCTTCGTGTTGTTTAATCTCACAGTTGCACGCCCGGAAAGGTGCCCCTTGGCCGCAAAAAAGCCGAAGCCGATTAATCTTGATCAGACTGCTCAGGCAGGATGCGGAGACCTTTTAGAGGTCATGCTGTTCGCTCCTCAAGGCGCGAACGATCAGGACTTCCTCCTAGGTGCTGACGTTCGCTTTGGGACGATGGTAATAGCGTCGGACGATTGGTCAAAGTCAGTGGAAATCGGTTTGGCGAGGGCCACGCTTGGATTGGACCTCAACGGCTGCGACATCGATCCTTCCTCTCACCGCTACGGAGACAGAAAGCCGACCGCCGCGAAGGCGCACGTGCAACGCTCCCGGGTTGACAGTGCCGCGGCTCACGCGAAGGGAAGCATTTCAATTGGCGCGAAATTGAAGAGCGCAACCATCGGCGCGGGCGAAAGCGAGATCAATCTTGGAGCGGGAGTCTCGAAAGAGACCAAGGTCTCATCAACAGAAACCCAAGTCGCGGACCGACGAGACGAGCCCGTGGTCGCAATGTCGGCCAATCGTTGGCGCTTTTCCGCCGTTGCCGAAAACTACATGCAATCCCGATATTCAGGTGACGAGGCGCTTTGCAAGCTACGCGTGATCGCACCTAAGGTCAGAGTGGAAGGGCGCCTGTCTTTCCAGCCAAAAGACATATTCATGATCGACGTTGAAGCGGCTCCAGCATTTTTGGATCGGTTCAAGAAATCTCCCAACCAAGCTGCAATTGCGAAGGTCCTTCTTGCGAAGCATCTCAAGGAAATAAATCAGGTAGCCGATAAAGCAGGCTCGGGATCGATAGTTGGTTGGATCTCAACTCTTCAAGGCGACCTCAAACATGATGACTGACGCGCTGAGGGCACTCTTCGCGCTAATCGAGACCGAGGAGGAAAATTTCGCTGTCTTGGTAGAGCGCTTTGGCATCGATCCAGCTAAAGACCTGCAAAACTGCGATCTCGCCAATGTTGATTTCGGAGAATTCTCGGCAGACATATTGGACTTGACTGGATCGAGCATCCAAGGAGCCGATCTTTCTAGACTGAAATGCAAGAAAGTTATCGGGGTTGAAATACCCTCGTATGAGCCAACCAACCCGAGCAAGACTACTCTTGACGAGGTGATCTTGGCCGTCAGGCGATACCAAAACGGTGATTGGTCGCTGGATCAAATTATCCGTACTGTCACGGAACGATCCGCACCCGTCCTGGCGTTCTACAACACAACAGCGGAACAAGACCTTCTCACAAAGCGTGTATGCGCGCATTTTGGCGAAGCTTCCCACCTTCGAGAGGGCTTCAACTCTCACGCCAGCGGGCTGAAACTTCTCTGGTTCTACTCCAAAGCCAACAACGCGCCGTTTAAGCTCAATCCGGCGATGCTGGACAACGCATTTTTTGAAACTTTGAAGACGACCAAGACGTCCGACGATATTGGTATATATCCATTCAGGCCGAACCAGGCCGCGGTCACACATATCAGAGATAGCGTCCGGTCTGGCACCTATGCGGAGATGCGCGCCGACTTCATCAAGCAACTCAGGAGAGAACTTGCCTCGCGCTCAATGAAAGAGGCACTTTTCCTTCGTGCGCCGAGCCTTCTCGTGTTCTCCGGTTTCCCGCCTATATCAAAGCGGTTTGAAATTGAGATACAGGAGGCGATGAATGTTAAGCTAATCTTTCTTTGCTCGTCCAATTGGGAGCCGTACTATTCGCAAAACCGCGGAATGTCATGGCGACGGGTGGCCGCCCCTGCGTACTCCATTGGTGAGCCCAGGGTCGTGGAAGCTGACGTTCGCCGGATAAGTAAGCGTATCGAAGTGGCGTCACGAGGCAAGATAGTAGTCGATGACAGTATAAGAAAATGGCTGATGGAGGACCTCGTGGACGAACCGATGGCGAAGCTGAAAAGCAATTTGGTGAACGAACTAAGACGAGCGTTCCCCGGTGGCTCTTTGCCTGACAAGGGCGTCTTCGCTATGGTACGTCAAGCTCCCGTGCTCGTAATAAAAACGGATCGCGATGAGTACGACTGACCCAAACGTGTGAGTACGCTCTTGGAGCAAAGCGCGCTATCGCCCTCGGTGAGCATCGCGGCGTTTCCCCGCGTGTGGCTCGCTTCTCCACGGGCGATGATCCCGAAGCTCCGTGGCTCGGATAGAATGCGGCCGATCTTGAAGCCCGCTGCGCTGCCTGTGGTCGCTGATGCTCAAGGGTTTAGTCTGTCGTAGAAATTCCGCGGTGGAAAATCGTGGCCCAGGACGCCCCGTGCTCATGACATCCATTTTCTCAACAGACGAAATCAACTTTATCGCGCCGCATGGGTACGTTGAGGAAGACGTTTGTGATGGTCGTTATTAGTCTAAGGACAGGGACAATTTCTCGCGCACAACGATGTGGTGCACGTACTGTTCGGTGGACAATTTAAGCGCGTCATCAAGCTGATCCTGGCTGATGTTCGGAAACAGGTTGCGCAACGCGGGTTCGAGATCGTCCTGCCAGCCTTGGCTTATCCCGTCCTTTGCCTTTGCGAACTCGAAAGCGTATTCGGCAACGTCGTTGATATCGTATCTGATCGCAGTGGTCATAACGCACTCTCCGTTCTTCCGAGTGGTTGGTCGTCGTCCGGATCGTTGTCGCGTGTTACGTAACAATCGCCAAATTGGAAACTAGCGCCCTGGCTCCGGGATGATGGGGGGCGCTGGATGGCGGGTCCTTTCATGTGAAACGATCCGATATAGTTGTTCGTCGGAAAGCCGCTCGATCATCTTAGGGCCATCCCCGGCATTGGCGATCTCGAATGCCTTTGCGACCCTCACCAAAACGGCAGAAACGGTATCTGCGTCGTCGGGGGTGATCGTGCCGGACGAAACGGCGGCGACCACGTCGGACAAGGCGTCCGCCGCGTCGCGTGCGGTGTAGATCGAACGCAAGGGGAAGGCGACGGGGCTACCTTTCTTGGCCGGGCAAATCCGCTCAAGGCAAAGGCGCATCGCGACCACGTCGCCTCCGAGCGCCATTTGGACTGCCTTCCGCGTCAACGCTTCGGCCTCGCCTTCAAGCAAGCTTTCGACGGCGACAGTTACGGCGTTGCGTGAGCCGCGTGGACGGCCGTTCGGATTGCCGGATCGGCCCGGTTCAAATTGGCCTGCTCTCCGACCTGTTTCTACTGTCGGCATTGTCCGATCTCCGCTCGCGCGCGCGGTTCCTAACTTATCGCCGTGCGCACTTTCAGCCTTACCTCTGCCGCTGACATTTCTAGCATTTCATCAGTGAGACGTCCCGCGCTCTCAAGTTCGGTGAGCCGCTCAAGCTCTGCTTCGGACAATTCCATCAGTATATTCCAGCCTCCAACGCGCTCTGCAATCCGGTTTTGGACCACCTCTTTACGCTCCTTGCGTTCCGGATCGCGAAGCGCGCCCGTCAGGGAGCGCCGTAGCGAGCGATCCGGCCCCTGGACTTCGAGAGGACTCCCGGTAGTTCTAGATGGTTCAATAGATAGTTCGTGTGGCGGCTGCTCCACTCCTGCGGTGGCATCCTTGCCATCTTTGTTCTCGCCCCTTCCACCGGTGGCGTCCGCTCCACCGGTGGTGTGGGCTCCACTAGTGCGCTTGGGGTGAAGCCCAAATTGATTGGTGCTTCTAGGCGAACCGCCCTTCGATCCACGCAAGCTGACGTAGCCCGCCGCGATCAGCGCCTTCACAGCGTCTATAACGGTATCGCGGCTCATGCCGATCATGTTCGCAATTGTCTGATAGCTGGGATTACACTGGCCGGTCGTGGCGTTGCGAAATTTTAGCAGTAGGACCATCGCGACCAACTTCGCCGAAGCCGTCAACGTTGGGTCGGCCGTAATCTGCCAAAGTATCGAATAATGAATGGGCTGCGGGTTCCTCCGGCGCGACAAAGAGGGACCGGGAATGGAGAGATCGCTTTTGCTGATCACCTTCCGCTCCTCAATGCGCCAAGGTGGCTATGCGATTGGGGAGGTCGGCAAAGGTTGCGACCGCAGACTTGCCCGCGCGCGTCGGGCTTGCGAAGCTGATGCATGACACAGCCTGATCACAGGGCGGCCTGCCGCTTGCCCTGTGCTCTCCCCGTCGAACCCAGGGCACCCGCAGCGGTCGAGCGCGCGGCAATGGCAGACTTGACGTAGGCCTCGATTTCCGAGGTCAACCAGCCGACGCGGCGTTCACCAATCGGCACTCGCCGGGGAAATTTCCCCATGCGCTCAAGATGATCGACATGCCTGCGGCTGAAGCTTATGCCGTGATCGCGCAACTCATGAAAGGTCAACAGTTTCGGCATTCGCCGTCCCTCCCCTACTCGCTTTTTGAAGTAAGCACCGAGCCGGATGGGCAACGTACACGGCCAAAGGCAGGTGACGTTGCTTCGAGGGGGTGGGCGCTCTAGCCATAACTAGCTTTAAAGCGCCCACGTCTGTCAAGCCGAACAGAACGGAAGTCGAATAGAACCTTGCTCAGGCCGCGGCTTTGAGCGCCGGCTTGGTGATGGTCTCAATGTAGTCGCCCCACGCTTGCATCGCCGCGATCCGTTCATCAAGGTAGGTCGCAAAGTTGTAATGCTTCCGCACACCACCTTTGACCGCAGGCTTGTGGTTGATGCAAGTGTCGGTGATATGCGGCGGGAGTTTGAGGATGTCCTGTCCCAAGGTTTCAAATGAGCGGCGGAAATCATGTAAGCCCCAATCGCCCTTCACCTTCTCACCGATGCGTTCTTTCAATTCGGCCATGGACTTCGACCAGCCGGAGTAACCGCCCTTTCCGCTCCCGAACACATGATGTGCGCTGTCAGGCCGTGCGGTGTGCTGCGCCAACAGCGCCAAGGCCTGCCTTGACAGCGGGATCAGAAACGTCTTGCGGTTCTTTGAGAGGCTTTCGTGTTCGGTCTCGCCCAGCTTGGCGAGACGCGTCGCTTCGCGAATGCCAATCTGACCACCGAACGTAATTATTGCGTCATCGCTATTGAGTTCATGCTTGCGCAGGCCGCCGATTTGGGTACGGCGCGCCGCCGTCAGCATGATCAGTTTGACGATCCGGCCATGCTCATCATCGCCGGCGGCGTGCCAGATGATCGCAAGTTCGTTTGGCTGCAACACCCGATCACGCGGCACGCTTTCAAATTTCTCGGTGCCGTTGACCGGATGATGATCGGCAAAACCTTGGCCGATGCTCCAACTGAAAAATTTCGACAAGGTGGCGCGAGCCCGCGTCATTGCGATCTTGCCGCGCTCATGGCGGATGATACCGAGTTCGCGCGACACCGTAGCGCGGTCGATCAGCTTGATCGGAATGGCATGCAACGCGGCGAAGTAGACTTTAAGCTGATTGGCCTGCGTATCGACATAACTTTTCGAGCGCCCCTTATCGCGCTGCGCTTGCAGAAACCCTTCAATCAGATCTGGCATCGAGCCAGCCAGATCGGCGAGCGCCAGCGCCTTCTCGACCGCCGGGCTGATGTTCTTGGACACCTTGGCTGCAAAGTCCTTCGCCGCATCCTCGGCAACCTTGAGGGTGATAGCACCGACCTTCCCGACCTTGATGGTCTGATCTTTGCCGCCAATAGAATAGTAGTACGTGTAGGTGCCGACGCCGCCATTACGGAACCGGATTGCGAGCCCGGCGAGCGCTGGATGCTTCACCTTGATGTCGGCCTTCTCGACAGGTGGCCGGAGCTTGAGGACACTCGCCTCCGTCCAGCTTGCGGCCTTTTTGCTCATGACGGCCCTGATGCGGGAGGGTTATGGGAGGGTCTGGGAGGTTTTCTAATCTCCTTTCGTCTCCGAACAGTCTTGAGGTCTACATCACAGAAACCGCTTGTTCAACAGCCTCTTAATCCACTTATCTCTCGTTATCTCTGCTCTCTTCCACTACTGAAAAATCCGCATTTCGTGACTTTTAATCACGGGGTCCTGGGTTCGAGCCCCAGCGCGCTCACCAAGCAAAATCAAGCGCCTAGCCGAGAAAACAAACCTCCTACCCTCCTCCCGAAAATCTCATGTGCACACACCATGCACACGGGAGAGCAGCTTTGACAGCGCTCGTGGGGCTCATCCGTCGGATGGTGCGGGGTCGTGTGCGAACTCGCGAGCAGATGGAGCAAGTCTGCCGTGAATGGGCTGAGAGGATTCAGCACGAGCCGAGTCGAGCTGCGCTTCTGGAAGTTGCCGAGAACTATCGCAAGGCCACCTGCTAGGACAGAGCCCAAGTTATCGTCCGTGCAAGAATGCTCCCTAAAAAGTACAGCCAAGCCGCCATGGAAAAAAGGATACCGAACCCGAAAGTTAGGGCGATGGCTATGTCCGTCAATCTGGCCTTTGATGATGTTTCCGGCGCTGCCTCGCCGATCTGTTCCAAAGCATTCATTACGCCACCCCCGCGCGATCGGGAAAAAGCGGCAACCGGGAGGAAAGCAGTTCGTTCCTAAAGCAGTTGAGTAATCACGGGTAACGCCTCGGTGAATGAAACCATTCGCCGCTTCCGCGAAGCACTGACGAAACATTGGGGGCTCAGTCTCCCCTCGCTCACGAGCGGGATCTCAAAATGATCGTATTCAACACCTTTGCAGTCGTTCTTGGTGCCGGCGTCCTTTTCACGATGTACTCCGGTGACCTGGGCACGGACGTGGTTCTCGCCATCGCCGCCTGCTTTGCATAAGGCCCGCCGGCGTGAATCTCGTCCATACGAGAGGCCGCCCACTGAGGCGGCCTTACCTTCCTCCCGTCACGACACGAAAACGACGGGCCGCCAGTTTGTCAGGCGGCACGCGAACCGGATTGAACTTTGTATCGTTCCGCTGAGCGCGCTTGCAGTGGGGGCAGACGAAAAGGTGGGCGATGATCTCTTCCTCTTTGCCGCGGACTAGCTCCGAGCGAAACCATCCCATGGTGACGCGGCAATTCGGACACTCCGGGGGTTCAAGTTGCTCCATTGCTTTCTTTAGTAGGTCCATGCCACGCCCCCTGTTCGGGAAACAGTAGCAAAGCGTATCCGAGCGCGACGTATCAAACGATACACAAGGGGCGATCCTGAACGCGAAAACTTCTGACTCCAAAATAACAATTGTTGTGGCTGGAACATAGGCGACCGGGAAAACTAGGCAAGCGGGTGAGCCTGCCGATTGTGAAATAGATCATATTGCGAGCCAGAGATGCCGCGATACGATCATCGCACCGGGGCTGGCTGCATATTTCACTAAGATCTTTTTCACCCGGCTTTTTTGACAATGAGGCCGCAGCAGCCCCCTGCTGCGGCCTTCGTGTTCACGGCGCTTAGTACCAATGAGTTCGGCGTCCTGTGCCATGGAGAAGGTATTGTGTCCAAAGAGAAAAATTGCTTGATCGTTCGTGCTGCCGGAAGACAGCTGGATCTTTTGCGCGGCGAAGCCTCCCGCATCGCGAAAGGCAGTAACGTCGATTGGTGGATCGATCAGGCGGAGATCGGCACTCGCTTCTGCTTCGAAGATGCAAAGGCAAAAGAGTCATTCGCTCTCGCTTGTGACAACTTCGGTATTCCCTGCCAAGACGCCTAGCCCCCGCTTTGGCAACTGACGAGTAGGCCCACCAGCGTGAACCGGCGGCCCTGTGGCACGGGCATTGCTCATATCTAGTTGGCTGGGGATTAAGAGGACCCAGTTTGGTACAGGGCGCCGCCGGGACGCTTCATTTCGAGCCCGGCGGCGTATCTTTCTGGAACATCAAAGGCGATGCAGCGCTTGCTGAGCAGAGCAAGGTACATACTGGCCCTTAGGGCGTAGCGGGTCAGCCGCAACCGGTAGCGCATGAGCAGGAGCTGGATCAGGCGCATGGAGGCTCCCCATGCCAAGCGGCTCGGTAGTTGCGCTCCAGCTTGTCCAACATTTCGGACAAGTGAAACACGGCAAAGCACAGCTCTGTCCGCTCGCTGGACCCGTGAAACTGCTCACAGGCGATTGCGTAGCCGGTACGGCCTTGGGCCGGAACGATCGTCCGGCCGGACGATTGCTTCCTCTTTGAGTAGGAGTTGCGTCATGCGTCATGCGCCGTCGATTGTGCCGCTGGATCGTCTCGACCGGGACATTTACCTGGTGCTGGAAGACTTCGGCGCACGCGCCGGCTGCTCCTGGCGCGAGACCGACGAGCAGGACACCGACGTCGAGACCATCATCCGAGACCTGCTCTCCGGGCAGTACGCCTATCCGGTCCGTATTGTCGCCTTCAACGCGATCGAGGGCCGATCTCGCGATGCCACCAGCGAGATCGCAGATGAGCTTGCCGAGCGTGTCACGAGTAGCGAGATCACGCCGGCCTTGCAGGCCTTCGTCCAAGCAAATGCTTCCCGACCTTTTGCTGTACAACTGGCGCTGCCTCTACGGGGAGCCGCCTGACATCAAATCTGTGATCGTGATGTTGCGTGGCAACGCAGTGACGGTGCACGACAGGCACAGTCGTCGGAAGTTCGCGCTTCCCCTTGGCTTTATTTTTTGGTACCAAATAAAATGAAACCAGCAAAAAAGATTCGTACCCAAAAACATCGCGGCCGCCCCGCTACTGGTCAGGGCGTCCAGATCGGCACGCGCTGGCCGGAATCGACTGTCGCTCAGATCGACGCATGGGCGTCGTGGCAGGAAGACACTCCGGCTCGCTCTGAATCCATTCGTCGGCTGGTCACGATTGGCTTGGGCAAACCCGCCCCGGCCGTCGCGGTCACGTCGGCCGCCAAGGCCTCCTCCGAGCGGGCTCGGGAAATGGCGGGTAAGGCGATCGACAAGCTCAAAGACAACAAAGCGAGCCCGGATGACCAGGCCAGCCGCAAGGGGCGGCTCGTCAAGGGGCCCGAGGAATTCCAGAACGTTCGACGCGACCGGCCAAATCGAAAATAAATTGACCGGCGACCGCTTGGTCAATCTCGGCCTGAAGGCAATAAGCAAATGATCAAACCCAAACGGTCGGCCGAGCAACAAGTCGCGGACGAAGCCAATCGAAAGACCCTCAATCCGATAGGATCGAGACAGACCATAGCGGACAGTCAAGCCACTCCGGAGTTTCAGGAGAACCTCAAACGCCTGAAGTCCGAGCGGCTGGAGCGTGAGGCTAGACTGAATCCGAAGCGCAAGGTCTGATTCGAGCTCATCGACCTTTCGCCTCGCCTGGTTGGGCCGGTCAGGCGAACGGGCCGCGTTGGATGGAGGGTGCAGAAGGTCATGGGAATGTTGAAGCGACGGTGGATGATCTTCCTGCTGGTTTCCGTGGTGCTTGTTTGCTCGATCTATGCAAGCGCTCGGTACTATCTCAGCAAATGTCATGGCATGGATGCGTGCGCGGCCGCCGAAGCCGAGAACCATGAGCGTGATAAGCCAGCCGAGCCACAATAGTTTTCGGGTGAAAAGCCGGCTGCAAAGGCGGCGCCTGGGCCGCGGCGGTACAAGGTCGACGGTCACTCGGCCGGGGTGAAACCTCAGCTATTCACATCGGGTTCATGCGTTCCAAGTCACTCTGCGATCTCTGGAGGCTTCCAATGATTATGACCGTTCTTGCAGCCGCATTGATGATGGGACCGGCCACGTCCGATACGGGCCCCCGACCTTCCATCCAGCAGATCCAATATGGTATCCCCAGACACCCGCCCCCGTGCGGTCACGGCTGGGATCTGAGTTCGCGCGACGGGCTTTGCTATCCGAATGGCGCTCTGCCACCCGAGGAGCAAGCCGGGCGCCGGCAATACTACCGAGGCGATGGAGGATACGGCTATCCCCGCTACGGCTCCGGCAGATACCCGGTGCCCTGCGGCGGCGACGGCGTCGATCTCGACGTTCGAGACGGCCAATGCTACCCAACGGGAACAGTGCCCCGGCGCTTTCAGAACAGGCCGCATTATTACTACCGGTATTGAGCCATGGCGTGGCCCGCCAGTGTGAACCGGAGCGCAGATTAAGGTTGGTCCATCTTGCGTCGGAGCTACTCGACGACTGCTCGTTGTTCCTCGACCCCACACACCCGCACCACCTGGTTTGCTTCCGCCCCACTGAGCGCGTGCGCCCGACGGATACCGAACCCGAGTCGCGGCCGGTCCAACGTCGAGGGTGCTAATCCACCGTTTTACAACCTGGGGAAAACTGCCTGCAGGTCAGCGCGCCTGCATTTCGAATCGCCCGTGCGTGCTCGCTGCCTCAGCGTGTTCTGGTTGTGGAGGGGCGCGTGAGCCAGTTTTTGTCCGTGCTGCTGCTGGCGACCGCCATGACTCTGACCCTGTGCTTCGGGGTGGCAGCGTGGCGCCAATCCGCAGTGAAAGACGTCGATATCACTGCCACCATTGCTCATCAGGAAAACGGCTGGCGAGCCAGGCCGACGAACTGAACGTTTTAGCCGGCAACCGTGATCAACGTAGAATGGTGGTGACTCCTCCGCTAGACATGGTGGCGGGCGATGCGATCATCGAGGTCCTGGTTGACTCCCGGGTTCACCCACGGCCGAACACCGACACGCCGCCTGCACCCTTGCCAAACTCAGGATAGGCCTGCCAGCGTGAACCGGCGGGCCCAATTGCTGCGTGAGCAAGTCAGGATTTAATCGTCTCGGTGCCTCTAATCGTGCCTCAACCGCAGCTTTCACACGTTGCTCTATGGATCGCGCAAAATCGGTGAGGCCCACGAATTGAGCACCTGCCAGAACATCCCGAGATCGTCACCCCAGCCATCGGTGATCACCCACTCGTCATGCAGGCTGGCGAGCTTGTATCTCAGATCCTTAAGTGAAGCCCAGAAGCCGTGGGTCACGCTGTCGCCTACTCAGCGCGGTGCACGCTAAGCGTACCGGCGGGCCCCGCTACGATGCTCTCCTTTTGATAGAAGCTCGCGATGCAGTCGTTCGGAAGTCGGCTGGGATCATCGGTCACATCGCTGTTCATCAACGTCGTTGGGCGAACCGTGTGCTGCGCCACCACCAGCCGTTGCTCAGCTGACAGGGTCAGACGCGCATGACGCTCCATGCTCTCAAGCCAAAAGACACCGAAGCTGTCTCGCTCCGACCGAATTTGCGTGCCGACTTTGCTGTAGTTCAACGCTACTGCCAAGCTGGCGCCGAATATCAAAGGCACAGCAATACCCATGACCGATGGAGGCAAAGGTGAGGCGGCGAGGAGCTTCGAAATTCGGTCTCGATGCGATCGGGCAAAAAGTGTGGCGCTCATGGTCAGACTAAATAGCACGAAGGCCAGCACCTCATTCTGCGCCCTCTCCACAAGACGATTCCCGGTCGCATATTGGTGCACGAAATATCCGAAATAGGCGCCGCCTATACCAATGAACGCAACTCCTACGGCCAAGAACTTTCTGTTTCTCGAATCCACGTATTTCGGCTGCGGCAATGCGGTGGTGACCAACACTACAAACAAAAGCCACGTGCCCGTCGCGGGCTCTCTAAACAGGCGACCTAAGCCGATCAAGCCGAAAAGAAACGCCTCCTTCAGTGAGTTCGAAAAATCACCCGCCATCGGAAACTGACTCATGCGCACGGAATTGCCAGGCGCCGAGACCACGACGGCGAGACCAGTGAGGATCGCGAGACCCATCCACAAATGTGCAGCGACCTGGAGGCGTTGCGTAAATAACCAGCGAGCCAGTAGCGAGCAGGAGATCATGCCTATCAGCCAAGCCGCCGTGAACTCATTGCACATAGCCGCGACCAAACCACCGAATGCCATCATCGCCGTCGATGCGCGCGAGAGATTTACTCCATTTTCCGTGGCATTTATGAGTTCAGCAAACATCAAGAGGACGATCGCCGCAGCAACGGTGTAACAAGCGACACCTGGCAACCAGTAGAACATTTGCTGCAGGCTCGGAGCCTCGCTCCCGAGCACAGCCGCGAAGGCCAGCCCGAGCGCAATCTGCTGCAAGATGGTTGTGTCAGGCTGAATCCGTCGCGCGAGAAATATCATCGACACCACAAAGGTGACCATGAAAGCAACCATGATCAGCACGTAGCAGATGAAAAGATCTATGCCTGTCAAGGTGCGGAGGACAGCAGGAAGCTGCATCAGCAGCAACGGCGTGATACGCCCTATCGCGCTGTGGTAGAATACCGAGACCGTTCCGACGATGCCGTATTGGTTATTCGTATAAAAAAAGCAAAAATCGTCGGACTCTGGGATCGAATATAGCGCCAAGCTTAGTAGCTTCAGGATGAACGCGCCCGCTACAACAACGACAATGGTCCACGCAGCCAGTTGCAAACGCGCACATCGAGCATCGGCGTATGCAAAATTGACGTTGGTGTGCATGCATTGTTCTTTGAAAGAAATCGCACTTCTGGTTGTTCAATGACGGATGACAGCGCCTAAAGGTTGAGCTGTCAATAAGGGCGTACACTCTTACACAGTGCGTGAGCCGCGTTGCCACGCCTAGCCGCGCATGCAGGCGGGGCGGCCGCGTTTGCTGCTGGAGCGGGTATTGCTCAAAACTACTCGCAGTGATACACGCGCATCCTGAGATTGAGGAAGGCCAATGGATTCCAAGTTGCCTGGCATTCAGGTTGGTCGCGCGATCGCCGCGATCTCAGTGTTCTATTTTCATTCCTACATCGGCCTGACGTATTTTGATAAGGCAAGCCTCCACACCTTCGACTGGCTGGCCGTGCAGGGCGGATCTGGGGTAGATTTGTTCTTCGCGATTTCTGGGTTCATCGTCTGCTATGTGGCGGCACGGCCCGACTTCACAACCGGCTCTTTCCTGTTAAAGCGGTTCTTCCGCATCTATCCACTGAACGCGCTTGTCACGCTGATTGTGGCCGCCATCTGTTTTGCCAACATCCGGATATCTGACGATACCAGCTTCTCGCATATCATTTGGTCCATCCTGATCCTGCCGCAGAAAGCACCGGTCAAGTCCGTCGGATGGACTTTGGAATACGAGGTGGCGTTCTACCTTGTTGCAGCCATCCTTCTGCCGCGCGGCGGGCCGGCGGTCCTTCTTGCCTACTGCGCCGCCTCTTACGAGCTATACTATCTGGTGCTGCCGGAAAGCCCGTTTATCCTGCGCTTTGTCACTGAACATCACGCGGCTTTCGGCGCCGGCGTATTGGCGTTCATGATTATCACCCGACTCCCTGTGTTGCCTCTCATGGCAAGATGGTTGTTGTCGGCGGCGCTTGCGGCTGCCGGTGTAGCGGTATTTCTATGGGCATACAATTTTTTCAACAGCCCGTTGATCAGGCCGGCTGCGTGCATGCTTGCCGTGATTGGCGCGGCTCTTTTGCCGTCTGCCCCGAGATGGGCCGTGCGCTTGGGAGATATCTCATATGGATTCTATTTATTGCATTGGCCAGTGGTCTGCATTTCCTATTGGACGGCCGCTTCCATCGTTAAGCCAAACCCCGCGGCCGGTGAACTTTGGCGCTGGGGCTTGTTTCTCGTGGTGCTGGCATTGGCCAACCTCTCGTGGGTGTTTTTCGAGAAGCCTCTAAATCGTATGGCGCGCCGCCTAACAAATCGCACCGGAAACTCAGAAAACGGTGTCGGCGATTATGTAGCCAGTAGTCGCCGCACCGGAATTGTTCAGCGTGTTGGTGCAGCCGACTGACATGCCGATGCCGATGACGTTGACCTTGGCAATCGGACCACCTTGTCGCGTTAGCAACCGGACAAAGCCCCCCCCACACACACCGCGCCGCATCTGCGGATGAAGTCGCGGCCGCGAGCGAAGCCAGGAGACCGCGACGGCGGATTACACCACGCCGCCGAAGTCGATGCCTTCCTTGGCGAGCGCCTCAGCTTCCTCGGCGGACGCTGTCGGCTTCGTCTCGAGGTAGGGGAGCTCAGTTGCTGGCAGAATGGTGCGGATGTTCTGGCCGTCTGTCCGCGTGATGCGAGCAACCCACCGCTTGGGCTCGTGCTCAAACCGTTCGATATGGTACTGCTTGTACGTAATCATGGCTTTCGGACGCAACTGACGCTGACACAGGCTTTGTTGTATCCAACATAGCACCGCCGTCCAACAGTTTCTTAAAGCTAGGTTAAGACCCGCGCGCGCGGACCGCCGGATATCAGGCAAAAAAGCGGCCTCAGGGACACCCCCGAGGCCGAGAAGGCGATTTGCTCGATCTGACTTCAGCTCTCCGGGGCCGAAACTGGAGCAGGCACACTCAGCGGCGCACCCCCCACCGAAACCGGCCCTATATATTTCGGCTGCCGGGCGATCCGTTTGCGGATCGCTGCGGACAGTCCATAGCGCGCATGCGCTCTTCGAACGGAGGACGTGACGTCCGACATCATGGCATTTTGCAGCGAGTCGATCTTCGCAATCAGCGTGGACAGCTGCGAAGATACCTTCCTCACATCGACCCGTTCGTCCGTGATGCTCTGTCGCAGCGAAAGCAGCACCATCGAATCCGCCTGCAGCACAGCCGCGTTTTGTTGCAATGCCTGATTGCTCTCCTGCAGCGAAGCCGTGTGTTGCTGCTGGGTCGACTGAATATCCTTCAAGGCAGCGACAACCGGATCCGGCTTTGGCGCCGAAGCTTCTTGCCGCGGAAGCAGATCAGCCAGGCTGCTCAGATTCAGCGATGGCAAGCCGGACGGCCATGTGTAGATCGCCGCCGCGCCGTTGATGGCCAGGGCACACACCGACAGCGCCATGATCGACGTCCGGCTGGACCGCTTGATCGGTTCTGGAGCGTCCAAGATTTCGGGTTCGTGGGCCGCGATGGCCGCAGCAAGTGCTGCAGGGTCGAGCTGTTCGACAAGGCCTTGGCTTTCGAAAGTCGTGGTCATGGCATTGACCCCAATGAGCGAGCAACAGGAAGCCGTCGCCGGAACGTCCTCGCGACGGCTCCCTTACGCAGCACCCATCTACAACTGTCTAAAATTGTGAGCTTTTCAGCTTAATTCCAAGTTAGCGGCCGCGGCCTGCCGCAGACTCCGCCACCCCGGCCGACTACGGGGTCCGTGCGACGGACATGACTCGCATGCCGGTGCAAGTGCTCCTCCGATCCCGGGACGCCGTCTCGGTCCAAAGCGGATTTTCCGAAGTTGGCAACTTACCCCTGTTTTGCCCGACGCGTCAACCGGCATCTCCGCCGGATGCAGGACCGCTTTGTGCCAAAAAGAAAGCGTTGTGCCAGCAGGACTCAGCTACTGTGCATGGGGTTGTTTTCGCGTTTTGACCAGCGCCTGGTCATCCGCCCGGTATCCCTGTCCCAAAAGCCGCGAGACAACCCGCTCAAAAAGTGTAGGATTCGACAAAACAGGGAGGAGCGGCATGTTTGAAATCAGCGGTTTCGACACGGCAGGAATCGTCAGCCTCAAGCGGCTGTCACTCACCGCCGCCCTCAAGAAGGCCAAGGAGCTTATCGCCGACGGGTGCTGGGGCGTTCAGGTGATTGGTCCAGAGGGCCAGGTCTACACCTCGTTCGAGGAGCAAGCCGCATAGTCGCCCGCCTTCTGCATCAGCCTTCGGCATCATTCGGAAAGCACCCGACCGATCGCGCATCGCGCGCTCCGGCGGTTGAGGTGATCAACGTGAAAACCCCAGCGCCTGGTGGAGCGCTGGGGCGTTTTCAAAATATCAATCGGTAAAGCAATGACGCCTTCGTAGCAGCGATCCCGACCATCGCTTGTGAACTGCTTCACACGGCCTTCGATCTTTCCACACTTTGAAGACGCTCAACTGCCGCGCGCCGCGCCGTTGCCAATCAACTCGTTTGGGAGCACGCTCTCTCCAGGCGCGCAGACGCCGCTCAGGGAGAAAGCCATGAAGGAAACGGGCCTGGATCATCGCCACCGCGACAAGGATGGCGCGATCAGCAAGAAGCACGGCAACACGCTGGTCGGTACGTTGCGCAAGATCTACGGCAAGGGTTTTGCCGCCGGTTATCCGGATACGACTGAACTCAGCGAGGTCTTGCATCAGTTGAACGAGACATCGCTGAGCCAGTTGCGGCGCGATCACGACACCGGGCATCTCGGCCACAAGATCGACCACGTCCCGAAGTGACGGACCTCCCTAGTTCCAACTTCAGGTAGATGAATTCAACTTCGCTGCCGGTCGACACGGCGAATTTGCCGTTTGAGCCCTCGCCGACCGAGCGCTAGGATGAGCCTTTTACGGAGGCTCGTTTGAAACAGTTCATTATCATCACCGCCATTGCACTCGCCGTGACGGCTCCCGCCCGCTCGCAGGCCCTCGTCGATCCCAACAAGGTTGCTCCCGAATATCGCGAGGCAGCCGAGAAGCGGCGGGCCGAGCAGATGCGGCAGCGCGAATGCGCGCTGAAGGCGGATCTCGAGAAGGTGCTGCCCAGGGATCGCACCGTCTTTCTCAACCATTGCCTGGACACGATAGCGGCCAAGCAATAGCGGCCGATCGAGCAGCATGAAGTCGCCGACGCGTTCAAGCTTTCTTCAGACAATTGGGGTCACCTGACGATCCATTTCCATCAGTCATTGTCGATCGACCGCGCATGAGTTTCGTCCAGATTCAGTGCACGCGCTGCAAGACCGTATTCCGCGACCGCGCGGGACGGTTGCAGGACGGCTATTCCAGGCAATGTCCGAGCTGCGAGGTGGTGCTGTTCTTCGCGGAGGATTCGCCGAACCCTCAGGTCAAGCAGGCCATGAAGCGCGCCCGCAAGGCCCGCAAGGAGCAGCGCGAAACCGAAATGGCCAGGGTATCCGCGCCGCAAGCGCGCAGCAATTTCTCGCGGGCCGTCGCCGGACGGATACAGCACTCGTCGGAGGACGACGAGGCCTAGCTCACCCGCGCTTCCGCGGAAACAGGCGGTCGCGGATATAGCGCGAGGTCGGCGTCAGGCGGATGCCGCGCGGCTTCTGCCAGACGGCGCGATCGATCTCGTTCTTGTCGCCGATCGCGAGCCTGCCCTTGGCGCCCTTGGCGATGAAGATCGCGTCGCTCATCTTGCGGCCGGAGCGCTTGTTCCTGGCCGTCACTTCCTTCCAGAGGCTGATCCGGCCAAGCTTCAGCTTGGGCAGCTCCTCCTTGATCTCCCGCCGCAAGCAGTCCTTGTCGGACTCGCGCGCACGCTTGCGGCCGCCCGGGAACATCCACAGGCCGTCCGACCGGCGTCTGACCAACAATACCTTGCCGCGCTTGGCGGCAACCAGTTTGGAAGACTTCGCCATGTCCGCCGTAATCGAAAAAAGAATCGAGCCCATGGTAACTTGTCTAGTCGGATAGACAAGTTCGGGATGGATCTTGATCTCACGGGCAAGGCCATCAGGTCTGATTGGACCCGGCAGGCCGATCCCGCAGTTCGAGGCGCCCGGTCAGCCCTCGCCCGCCGCTGTCTCCGCCCTTGACCCCGCCTCGGCCCGGTCCTCCGTCCTGATCCAGGCCATCATCATTTCCCAGGCCACCGACAGGATGATCGGGCCGATGAACAAGCCGACGATGCCGTGGGCGAGCGTGCCGCCGATCACGCCGACGAAGATGACGATGGTGGGCGTGGTCAGGCCGCGCCCCATCACCAGCGGCTTCAACATGGTGTCGAGGAAGCCGACGACGACGAGAAACACGGTGAGCAGCAGCGCGGTGGTGACGTCTTTGGCGGTCCAGATCCAGATGATCACCGGCAGCAGCACCAGGAAGGCGCCGATCTGCACGATCGAGAGCAGCAGCACGATGAAGGCGAGCAGGCCTGCGCTCGGCACCGCGGCAAGCTTGAAGCCGATGCCGGCGAGCAGTGCCTGCACGATCGCGACGCCGATCACGCCTTGCGCCACGGCGCGGATGGTCGCGCCCGCGAGCCCCAGGAAATGCTCGGTTTGTTCGGGCACGATGCGAAACAGGAAGCCGCGGCCGGCCGCGACCAGCCTCGGCCCGTGCGGAAACAGGAAGCCGGCCACGAACACCGAGACCAGGAACTGGAGCGTGCCGACGCCGGCGTCTCCCGCGAGCCCAAGCAACGGTCCCGCCAGCGGCTGGAGATACGGCGCGACCTCGCGCAGCACCGCGCGGATGTTGTTGTAGGCCTGCTCCCAGAGGTCGAATAGCCATGGGCCAACGAGCGGCCACGACTTGAGCTGCTCCGGCGCCGACTGAAGCGCGAGGTCGCCGGTGCCGAGCTGGTGCGCCAGTTCGCGCACGCCGTCCACTGCGCTGATGCCGAGCCAGGTCGCAGGACCGATGACGATGCCGAGCGTGATCAGGGTCAGGATCGCCGCCGCGGTCTTGGGCCGGCCGCCGAGGATCTTGGCGACCCAGCTGAAGGCCGGGTAGAACGCGACAGCGAGCACGCCGCTCCAGGCAAGGATCGGCACGAAGGGGCGGATGATCAGGAAAGTCCAGATGATCAGCAGGCCGAGCAGGCCGACGCGGATCACGAGCTGGATGATGTCCTCGCCGGTCAGGAGCTGACGCAGACTTTTCACGGGCACGGCTTTCCTTGCGGCATCGACGCGGGTTCCGGCACTTGCGCGGCCCAGCGTTATTGCCAGCTGCGCACCCGGCGTCAAGACGACGGGGCCGGCCCGAGCCCGGCGATTAGGAACGCATCGGGCCATTCTGCATTCCGAGACGATGGCACGCCGTCCCAGAGAGCCTGGCGCACATGCGGGAATTCACCGCGGCATCCACTTTTCGCTGAAGCCAAACGCCGCACCGGGCTATTGGCGCTACGCCTATGCCGTCGGCGACAGGGCCCGCTCCGGGCGCGTGCAAGGCAGGCTGCCCTTGCTCGCCATCAGGCGCGTACAGATGCGCATCGACCGGGACATGCGGAGCATCCGGCCCGGCGATGCGGCGGCGCCGCGCGTTGAGCGCCGGCAAGGCCCGCAACCGAAGGCCGGCTTGGCTAACGACGATTAACCGGATTTCGGCCGACCGGTTTACGCCGTTGCAAAGGCGTGCACCTACGCTTCCATCGAGGTCCCCCAAACCACTTTCGGTGCAATGGCCAATACCATCTGGACGATCGAAGAATTCACCTGCGCGGGTTGCGGCATGAACTACACCGCGACAAGGGAGGAGCACGCCGAAGCGCATTCCGGCAGCTTCAAGTGCAGCATCTGCAGCGGTGTGGTGCACACCTGGTCCGGCAAGCACCATTTCTTCGGTTGGGAAGCGGTGAAGACCAAGCCACCCGTGTTCGGAAGGCGCTGGGCCGGCGCGGGCTGGTAGGCTGCTTCCGGCGGACCCAGACCCGCTACTCCCGTCAACGCTGCCTGCCCGAACTGCGGCTTCTGCTACTTTGCGGCACCGGTTACACTCCCCGCCCCGCAACTTAAGTCGATACGCAATGACCGCAGCTTTCGTTCCCCAGATTGCCCTTTACCGCACCTGGCTCGCCGAACAGCGCGGCCTTACCTTCGCCAGCTACGAGGACATGCGGCAGTGGTCGGTGCGCGATCTCGACGGCTTCTGGCGTAGCATCTGGGACTATTACGATCTGCAATCGCCAACGCCGTTCGCGGCCGTGATCACCGAGCGCAAGATGCCCGGCGCGGTCTGGTTTCCCGGCGCTCAGGTCAACTATGCCCGGCAGGTGTTCCGCCATGTAGACGCGGCCGACGCCGCCGGCCTGCCCGCAATCGTCAGCTGTGGCGAGGACGGCAGGCTTTGCGAGACGAGCTGGCCGGAGCTGCGGCGCAAGGCCGCTGCCCTCGCACTGCATCTGAAAGAAAAAGGCATCAAGCCCGGCGACCGCATCGCCGCCTATCTGCCCAACATCCCCGAGACCATCATCGCATTCCTGGCGAGCGCGAGCATCGGCGCGATCTGGAGCGTGTGCGCGCCCGACATGGCCGCGCCCGCCGTGATCGATCGCTTCAAGCAGATCGAACCGAAAGTGCTGATCGCCTGCGACGCCGTCACCTATGCCGGCCGCCGGCACGATCGCAAGGACGTCCTCGCCGAGCTGCGGCGATCGCTGCCGACGGTCGAACACGTCATCCTGCACGGCGAGGCAGCGGCGGACGCCCTGCTCTCCGACATCGTCGCAGCAACGGGCGCCGCGATCGACGCGTTCGAGCCCGCGTGGCTGCCGTTCGATCATCCGCTCTGGATCGTCTATTCCAGCGGCACCACCGGCCTGCCAAAGCCGATCGTGCACGGCCATGGCGGCATCGTCATGGTGGTGCTGGCTCTGCTGGGATTGCACAATGATCTCGGCTGCTCCTACCACGAGAATTCGTTCGGCGAGCGCTATCACTGGTACTCTTCGACCGGCTGGATCATGTGGAACAGCCAGATCGGCGGCCTGCTCAGCGGCACCACCTGCTGCATTTTCGATGGCAGCCCCGGCGGCACCAGGGACAAGCCGGATTGGACCACACTGTGGCGCTTCGTCGCGCAATCGAAAGCGACCTTCTTCGGTGCGGGCGCGGCGTTCTTCGCCAACTGCGCCAAGGCCGAGATCAATCTCGCAGCCGCCGGCGAGCTCTCACAGCTTCGTTGTCTCGGCTCCACCGGCTCTCCGCTGAGCGCCGACACGCAAGCCTGGTTCAACAACCGCTTCGCTGGCTTGTCGAAGACCAACGGCAGCAAGGCGCAGACCGATATCTGGTGGGCCAACATCTCCGGCGGCACCGATTTCGCCGGCGCCTTCATTGGCGGCAATCGCGAACTGCCGCAGACGCCCGGCGCGATGCAGTGCCGTCTGCTGGGTGCCGCCGTGGAAGCCTTCGACGAACGGGGCCGCGCCGTCATCGGCGAGGTCGGCGAGCTCGTTTGCACCGAGCCGATGCCGTCGATGCCGCTCTATTTCTGGAACGACGAGGGCGATGCGCGCTATCGCGCGAGCTATTTCGAGACCTATCCGGACAATTTCGACGGCAGCGGCCGCGGGCCGGTGTGGCGGCACGGCGACTGGCTCAAAGTCGACCCGGACGGCTCCTGCATCATCTATGGCCGCAGCGATGCCACCATCAACCGCCACGGCCTGCGCATGGGCACCAGCGAACTCTACTCCGCGATCGAGGCCTTGCCGGAGGTGCTGGATTCCCTCGTCGTCGATCTCGAATATCTCGGCCGTGACAGCTACATGCCGCTGTTCGTGGTGCTGCGCGACGGCGTCGCTTTCGATGGCGCGATGCAGGCGAAAATCAACAAGGCGGTCGAGGCCGGCCTCTCCCGCCGTTTCCTGCCCAACGAGATTTTTGCGGTCGCCGAAATTCCGCGCACGCTCTCGGGCAAGAAGCAGGAGCTGCCGATCAAGAAGCTGCTGCTCGGCCAGCCGGTCGAGAAGGTCATCAACCGGGAGGCGATGGCCAATCCCGCCTGCCTCGACTGGTACCTCGCCTTCGCACGCGACTATCTGGCGCGGACCGAGACTTGAGGGGAGATCGCCCCAATTGCGCCGAAGCCGTTTGGACTCCGTTCACCGATCGCCGCTAGAGCAGGATGGATCTTCCGCAACGAACGCGCGCCATGGCCGACCTCAACGCCGTCCTCACCAGGCTCAACGACCGTCTGCTCCGCCTCGAGGGCGAGCTGTTCGTGCTGCGCTCGCTGGCCCGCGCGACGCTGACGGCGGGCGATGACCATGCGGCGCGAATGCGCAAGCTGGTCGAGGCCGCAAAGGTCGCGCTCGACGACGAGGCCACGCGTCCCCTCGACAAGCCGACGCGCAAATATGTCGATGCGGCGACCGCGCTGGTGGAGGAATTGCTGGTCGAGCCGACCCAGGCACGGCCGTTGTTCACCGTCATCGACGGCGGCCGGCGCGACTGAGCCTCAAACTGGCCGGCCGTCGTCCGTCGCGGCGACATCGCCCGACTTGAGCCGGCTGAGGCCGGCTTCGATGATCGCGATCTCCTCGTCGATCTGGCCGATCGGCAGGCTGAAGTCGTAGCCGGACCTGCTCTTCAGATCGACCGCGAGCCGCTGTCTGTGCATCATCAGCTCGTCGAGGCCGCGCCGGTTCTTCAGCCGGACATAGACGTCGACGATCTGCTCAATCGCGCTCGGCATGAAATAGGTCCCGGCGAAAAAGCCCGCACGGCGCACCCACGCCGGCGGGACGATCTCGGTGTCGCGGTACGCAATACAAATCCGCGACGGATTCGTCGATACGCCAAGCTGGTTGAGATCATGTTACCATCGGATGATTTCGTGATGGCCGTGTATGAAAAAGCCGCTGGCGATCCCGCCAGCGGCCAAATCCGGGCTCGAAAACGGATGCGGGTTGAAATGTCGCCAGCCCCGGTGGGTCCAACTTCTAACGGCAAATCCTGGATCTCTCTGTTAAGAACGAAACACAGGAACCGGCCTATCTCCACTTGCCGCCCGACCGTGGTGGCGCGGCCCGGCTAGTCAGAAACGCAGAAATATTTGCGCGGCAGCCTGCGGTAGGCGCTGTAGCGGTAATGTGGCCGGTACGCGTAGCCGCGATAGAGTGCCGGCGGCTCCTCGCCGTAATAGGCGCCGTGATAGAAATTGATGACCGGCCCTTCCGCGCAGCGATAGGTGTCCCAGGTCGGGCCGATGAAGGGTGCCACCCCAACTTCGGGCGGAACCGCGGGATAAGGTGGTCCGCCGGCGCGCGCCGGAAGGGTTGCGACCAGGGCCGCGAGAAGGACAAACCAGGCGCTCCGCATGCGTTCGCTCCGAGCCGATGCCATGCGCGCATGGAAGCACCGGACCGGCCGACGCCGCAAATCGCGGAATTCATCGCGCACCCCTCGCCCGGTGCATTGTTGATAACCGGCGCAAACCCGGCGCGGGTGGTGACAGGACGTCCGGACGTGTTATCGGGAGATGACGCAGTTGCGAGACGGATCGGACACTCATGCGCATTACCCTCGTCGGCTCCCGCCATTTCGGCGTGACCACCCTGAACATGCTCCGGGAGCACGGTGTCTCGATCGTGCGGGTCGTGGTGGCCGACGCCGAGGATCGTCTCGCCGCGACAGCCAAGGCGGCGGGCATCGAGGTCGTCGTTCAGGCCAATCCCAAGCTGGTGGTGGCCTCCGAGATCGCCCCCGATACCGATCTGATCGTCACCGCGCACAGCCACGCCCGGATCGGCAAGGACGCGCTCGAGGCGGCGAAGCTGGGCGGGATCGGCTATCATCCTTCGCTGCTGCCGCGTCACCGCGGCAAGGCGGCCGTGGAATGGACCATCAAGGAAGGCGACCCGATCGCCGGCGGCACGATCTATCACCTCGCCGACCGCATGGACGCCGGCGCCATCGCCGCCCAGGAGTGGTGCTTCGTCAAGAAGGGCGAGACGGCCCGGGAGCTGTGGGAGCGCGCGCTGGCCCCGCTCGGGCTCAAATTGCTGGCTGACGTGATCGATTACGCCAAGGTCCACAAGGCGCTACCGTCCAAGACCCAGGACGAGCAGTTCGCGACCTCAGCGCCAAGTCTTTCCTGAGACCTCTTTCCTGAGCCCCTTTCCTGAGTCGATTTCCTGACGTTTACCCTTAACGTGAAGGGGCGTTGATTCTGCTTCGAAAATTGCAGCCGGAAACCCAAATAAACCATTGTTCCTACAGGAACAATTTTCAATTTGGCGCCGCACCAAATTTCCGTCACATTTTGTCCGAATAAGCGTCAGCATATCAGACAGATTCAAGGACGGATTTTATGCGTTTTGCTCGCATTGCGGCGTTCTGTGCCGCTTCAGTTATCACCCTCGCCGCTCCCGCTTTCGCCCAGACTCCTTATGACGGCAACTGGCAGGTCACCATCGTCACCAAGAGCGGTTCTTGCGAGCCGACCGCAAGCTCCTTGCTGACGGTTGCCGACGGCAAGATCACTGCTCCCGGCGCTAACGTTTCCGGCACCATCGGCCGGGAGGGTCTTGTGAAAGTTTCGATCAATGGTGCATATGCCAACGGTCAACTCAGCGGCAACGCCGGATCGGGGAAGTGGAATGGAGCATCTGCAGGCATACCGTGCAGCGGGCGGTGGGAAGCATCGCGCCAATAGAAAAATCGTGACGAGTGGACTAAGCCGGCGGCTGCTGATCGCGGCCGCCGTTATGTTCGCGGCCGGAATTGCCAACTCCGAGAGCAAGGCCCAGTCGGGCCCGTTCGCCCCGCTGGCGGGCAGCTGGAGCGGCTCAGGCACGGTCACCCTGGATGACGGTTCGACCGAGCGGATCCGCTGCCGGGCCAAATACGCTCCGATCGGACCGACCATGGAGTTGTCTCTGACCTGCGCCAGCGACGCCTACAAGTTCAACCTCGGCGCCAACGTCAAGGCTGAAGGCAGCGCCATCGCGGGGAGCTGGTCCGAGGCCAGCCGCAATATCAGCGGCTCCCTTTCGGGCCGTGGCGCCGGTGGAAACTATGAGCTGCTCGCCTCCACCGCCGGCTTCAACGCCAACATCTCGCTGAAGACGTCCGGCAACAAGCAGAACGTCACGATGCGCGCCGACAGCCAGTTCCGCGGCGCCAACATCTCGCTGTCGCGCTAAGCCGATACGAGTAGACATGCAATCGACCCGGCGATCTCGCCGGGTCGATTTTTTATGTGCCCGGCACGAACGCCGTGACCTCGATCTCGACCTTGGCCCGGTCGTCCACGAGACCGCCGACGTAGAGCAAGGTCGAGGGCGGGAAATTACGCCCCAGCGTTTCCTTCCAGGCCGCGCCAATTCCGGCCCCGGCAGTTTCATATTCGCTGCGGCTGGTCAGGTACCAGATCAAGCGGACGATATGCTCGGGGCCGGCGCCGGCCTCGCCCAGGAGCGTGATGATCCGCTTCAGCGTGGTTCCGACCTGCGCGGCCATGTCAGGCGCGTAATTGCCGGTCTCGTCGCCGCCGGTCTGGCCGGCCAGCACCACCCAGCGACCCGGCCCCTCGACCACGACACCATGGGAAAAGCCGCGCGGTTTTTTCCACTCGGCCGGCTGCAAGATATGCATGAGCGAAGATCTCCCGATTTTTCTCGTTGTTCAGTGATGCCTTAGCACGCCGCCATGCATCGCTGCACCGGCAGATTTGGCCGTTGCAAACGGCGACGATGTCGCCGATACCGGCCCTCCCTCAGGACCCTCGCCTCCCAAACCTCCGCCCATGAACACGACACCGTCCAAAACGATGGCTGCCCTGTGGATGGCGGGCTGGCTGTCGCTGATGCTGGTCATGGCGGTCGCCGGGCGCGAGACCACGCGCGAGCTGAATGTATTTCAGATCATGGAAGTGCGTTCACTGATCGGCTTCCTGTTGCTGTCGCCGATCATCTATCGGGCCGGCGGCTTCAAGGTGCTCAGGACATCGCGCCTGCCGCAGCACATCGGGCGCAATTTGGTGCACTATGTTGCGCAGCTCGGCTGGTTCTTCGCACTGACGCTGATCCCGATCGGCCAGGTGGTGGCAATCGAGTTCACCATGCCAATCTGGACGGCGCTGCTCGCAGCGAGCCTCCTCTCCGAGCGCATGACGCCGTGGAAGATCGCCGCCATCGCGCTTGGCCTTATCGGTGTGATCGTCATCGTCCGACCCGCCACCGGCGAAATCAATCCCGGTCAACTCATTGCGCTCGGCGCCGCGATGGGCTTTGGCGTGTCCATGGTGCTCGTCAAATCGCTGACCCGCACCGAAAGCGCGCTATCGATCCTGTTCTGGATGCTGGTGGTGCAATCGGTCTCAGGCTTCATTCCGACGCTGTTCGTCTGGACGTGGCCCTCCGCCTATGTCTGGGCATGGGTCGGCGTGATCGGCGTCTGCGGCACGTTTTCGCACTACTGCCTCGCCAGTGCGATGCGCTATGCGGATGCGACCATCGTTGTTCCCATGGACTTCCTGCGGGTTCCATTGACCGCGACCGCTGGCTGGCTGCTGTATTCGGAGCGGCTTGACACATGGACGGTGGTCGGCGCCGCGCTGATCCTGTTCGGCAATCTCCTGAATCTAAAGCCAGCTCCGCCGGTTCCTGCTCCCGCACGCTGAACCTCGCGCCGCCTCGCGCGACAAAACCAAGTGGCCGTGTGATTTGGATCACGTTGGAGCGGCATTCCATCGTGCACATTCTGCCACACAGCAGCGGGTTGAACGCGACGAACTGCCGTTTTGGTGGCGCCAAGTCGGGCACTTCGTGTAAGTTCGTTGCCAATTTGTTGCTGCCTGCAATTCGATTCTGTTGGGGATTCCAGATGCGCACTCTCACCCTCCTTGCGTCGCTGATGTGCATGGCACTGTCGATCAGTGCCGCGAAGGCCGACCGCCGTGTTGCTTTCGTCGTCGGCAACGGCACCTACAAGAACGTCGCACAATTGCCGAACCCGCCGATCGACGCCAAGGCGATGGCGGCAACGCTGCGCAATGTCGGCTTCGAGGTGATCGAAGGTTCGAACCTCTCGCGCGACCAGATGACTGAGAAGCTGCTGGACTTCGGCCGCAAGGCACAGGGCTCCGATGTCGCAGTGTTCTATTATGCCGGTCACGGCATCGCGGTCGGCGGCTCCAACTATCTTCTGCCTGTCGACGCCGACATCAAGTCGGAGATGGACGTCAAGCTCGGTGCCGCCATCAACATCGATCTGACGCTCGAGCAGACCATGGGCGACGCCAAGGTCAAGCTGGTCTTCCTTGACGCCTGCCGCGACAATCCGTTCGCCGCCAAGATCAAGTCGAATTCCGCGACCCGCAGCGTCAACGTGCAGAGCGGTCTTGCCGAGATGAAATCCGGCGAAGGCACGCTGATCGCGTTCGCCACCGGCCCGGGCCAGACCGCGCTCGACGGTCAGGAGGGCAACAACAGCCCGTTCACCCGTGCGCTCATCGACAACATCACCAAGCCTGGCATCGAGATCCAGCAGGCGATGACGTCGGTACGCGCCCAGGTCAATGAGGAGACCCACAAGGGTCAGCTGCCCTGGGGCCATACCAATTTGATCGGCGCGGTCTATCTCAACCAGGCTCCGACGACCCAGGTCGCCAATGCAGCACCGACGGCTGCTGGCAGCGTGCCAATGGCGACGGGCGGCAATTCGGACGGTGTCGAGCTCGAATACTGGCGCTCGGTCAAGGAGAGCAACAAGTCGGAAGAGCTCAACGCCTATCTCTCCGCCTATCCGAACGGCCAGTTCAAGGCGCTGGCGCTGGCACGCCTCGCGGCCATCAAGAGCGGCCCCTCGACCGCGACGCGTACCCTCACCGCTGGCGTCGATCCCGCGACCTTCACCGATGAGGCCAGCCAGCTTACCGAGGACCAGATCGGCCTCGACAAGAACCAGCGCCGCGACGTTCAGCGTCGCCTCGGCGGGCTCGGCTTCGACAACAAACAAACGGGCGTGTTCGGCGACGAGACCCGGTCGGTGCTCAAGCGCTGGCAGGCGGCGCGCGGCTATCCCGCATCAGGTTACCTGAACAGGCTCCAGCACAAGGCTCTGCTTTCGGAGGTCGTGGCCGGCCCGCCGACCGCGAGCGACAACAGCCAGAAGGCAGCCCGCCGCGCCGCCGCTCCCGCGGCCAGCAGCGCGCCCGCACCGGCTCCCCATCGCAGCAGCGGTGGCGATCCTGCCGGAGCAGCCTTCGTCGGCGGTGTCGTCGGCGGCATGATGGGCGGTATGTTCCGCCGCTGAGGCGAGGCCAATCGCAAATACAAAAGCCCGGCTCGCGCCGGGCTTTTTCGTTGCGAGTCGCCCAACCTTCGGCGCCTACTTCCCCGCGGCCTTGCGCAGCGCCTCGTTGATGCGGTCCTGCCAACCGGGGCCGCCGGCCTGGAAATGCTCCAGCACGTCCTGGTCGATCCGCAGCGTGACCTGCTCCTTGATCCCCGGCCTGACGTTCTGCTTTGGCGGCGCCGCGGCGACCTTGGCCGTCACCTTCTTGAACGCCGCCTCGGCCTCCGTCCTGGCGTCGCCCAACGTCCGCGGCCGCCTCGGTGGTTGATCCGCCATGTCCTAGATTCCCTCAAACAGAGCCGTCGAAAGATACCGCTCGGAGAAGGACGGCACTATAGCCAGGATGGTCTTTCCCGCAGCCTCCGGCCGCTTGCCGATCTCGAGGGCCGCGGCGATCGCGGCACCCGAGGAGATGCCGCCCGGAATGCCCTCATGCCGCGCCAAGGCCCGCGAGGTCTCGATCGCCGTCGTCGAGCTGATCTTCGCGATCTCGTCGATCACCGAGCGGTCGAGGATCTCAGGGACGAAGCCCGCACCGATGCCCTGGATCTTGTGCGGCGTGTGCTGGCCGCCCGACAGCACCGGACTTTCCTCGGGCTCGACCGCGACCACGCGCAGCGAGGGCTTGCGCGGCTTCAGCACCTGGCCGACGCCGGTGATGGTGCCGCCGGTGCCGACGCCGGCGACGAAGAAGTCAATGTTGCCGCCGGTGTCGTTCCAGATCTCCTCTGCAGTGGTGCGGCGGTGCACCTCGGGATTGGCCAGATTCTTGAACTGCTGCGGCATCACCGAATTTGGCGTCGTCTTCAACAGCTCTTCGGCCGTCGCGATCGCGCCCTTCATGCCTTGCGCGGCCGGTGTCAGCACCAACTCCGCGCCCAAAAAGGCCAGCATCTTGCGGCGTTCGATCGACATCGACTCCGGCATGACCAGCTTGAGCCGATAGCCGCGCGAGGCCGCGACGAAGGCCAGCGCGATGCCGGTATTGCCGGAGGTCGGTTCGATCAGCACGGTGTCGGGCTTGACGATGCCGGCCTTCTCCATGGCGATGATCATGGCCGCGCCGATGCGATCCTTCACGCTTGCGGCGGGATTGAAATATTCAAGCTTGGCCAAAATGGTCGCGTTCACGCCGTGCATGCCCGGCAGCCGGCGCAAGCGCACGATCGGCGTGTCGCCAAAAGCATCGACGATCGAGTCATAGATCCGGCCGCGGCCGGGCTGGTGCGCTGCACCCGTGGTGGACGATGCGTCCATGATCAACTCCCTGTGGCGACGATTTGCGCTTCTGTTGCAGCTCTTGCGCAGTTACAGACAGCCTGCGGCGACACGCAAGCGGCATTGCGGTACATGTTAAATACGCTGCATCGCAAAATCGCGTGAGCTGCAATTATCAGAAAACCAACGCATTTGTGTTGCGACCTCGTCAACTGATTCTGCTTATGTTAGACTTAGGTCTCAAAGCAGGAAGGTCACCACGATGTCAGCAGTCGCTGAAGTGTTGTCGACCGTCGCACCGAACCGCGCTCCGCGTTGCAGTGAGTTACCCACCTGCCCCGTCTGCGCCGACTCCATGGTCGCCGCCGAAGGTTCTGCGTATCTATCGGAACACGTGATCAGCTATCTCTGGACCTGCGATAATTGCGGCTACGGCTTCGTGACCAAGCACGCCGTCAAGCAGCAGATCGTCTGCAACTGACGCTTCCTCTGCAAGTGACCTTATGCAACTGACCTAGCGCGGGGCGATGTCGCCCCTCGCCCAGTCCTCACGCGTACGCCGATAGAACTCCTCGAACGTGCCTTGTGCGATCGCGTCCCTGATGCCCTGCATCAGGAACTGGTAGTAAGCGATATTGATCTCGGACAGCAACATCGCACCCAGCGTCTCGCCCGCCTTGACGAGATGATGCAAATAGGCGCGCGCATAGGTGCGCGCCGACGGCCAGGAGCTCTCTTCGTCGAGCGGACGGGGATCGTCGGCGTGGCGCGCGTTGCGCAGATTCACCTGGCCGAAGCGTGTGAAGGCAACGCCATGTCGGCCATTGCGCGTCGGCATCACGCAATCGAACATGTCGATGCCGCGCTTGACTGCCTCGAGGATGTCGTCGGGCGTGCCGACGCCCATCAGGTAGCGCGGCCGCTCTCTCGGCAGCAGCGGCGCTGTCTCGTCGATCATCGCCAGCATCACGGCCTGCGGCTCACCAACGGCGAGGCCACCAATGGCATAACCATGGAAACCGATCTCGATGAGGCCTTGCGCGCTGGCATGGCGAAGCTGGGGGATGTCGCCGCCCTGCACGATGCCGAACAGCATGTAGCCTTCGGGCGCGCTCTCGAAGGCGCGCTTGCTTCGCTCGGCCCAGCGCAGCGACAATTGCATCGCGCGATCGATGTCGGCGCGCTCGGCGGGCAGTCGCACGCATTCGTCCATCTGCATGGCGATATCGGAGCCAAGGAAACGCTGCACTTCGATCGATCGCTCCGGCGACAGCTCGACCTTGGCGCCGTCGATATGCGAACGAAACGTCACGGCCTGCTCGCTGACCTTGCGTAAATCCGCCAGCGACATCACTTGGAAGCCGCCGGAATCCGTCAGCATCGGCCCGTTCCAGCCGGTGAATGTCTGCAAGCCGCCAAGTGCTGCGATCCGCTCGGCGCCGGGACGCAGCATCAGATGATAGGTGTTGCCGAGCACGATGTCGGCACCGGCCTCACGGACCTCGCGCCAGTGCATGCCCTTCATCGCGCCGGCGGTACCGACCGGCATGAAGGCAGGCGTGCGCACCACGCCGTGCGGCGTGGTCAGGCGCCCGGTGCGCGCGGCGCCATCGGTGGCGAGCAGTTCGAAATGATTGGGCAGACCGGTGTCAGGACGATTCATGACGGTGCTTATTGCGTGTCGGAGCAGGCCGATCAACCCGCTCAGGCGATGCCTCGGCCGGCCTATGCATCAGACTGGGACAACGGACACCACTGGGGACACGGCATCGTGCACCGGCGGCGCTTGTTAAACAAAACGATACAGTGTAGTTTTACCTTGGGGGTTGGACGAGATGCCGCGGCGATGTTGCCGGCGGCGGTAGATGCGTGATCGCCAGCCACCGACAATGCCCTTTCCTTCAAGTTCGACTGACACGTCCGCCTGTTCGCATGGCTGGACAAGGCAGACCGGCGCCCGCCTGTTCGGATTGCTGGTCCTGACGTGCAGCCTGGCGCTCGGCGCCTGCACCTCCCTGCCCCGCACACCCTATACGGCCACCGAAGCCAGCACGTCGCGCGTGCTCGATATCGATGGCCTCCGGCGCTACGCCGACGAACCCATCACGAAATTCAGCTTCGAGAAGGACACCAGCACCGCGACCAAGTCCTATCTGGCGCTGTCAGGCGGGGGTGCCGATGGCGCCTACGGCGTCGGCGTGCTCAACGGCTGGACCGCGGCCAGAACCCGTCCCACTTTCTCAGTCGTCTCGGGCGTGAGCACCGGCGGTCTGATTGCACCCTTTGCGTTTCTCGGCTCGCGATATGACGACACGCTGAAGGAGGTTTACACCAGCGGCGTCGCCGAGAGCCTGTTGAGCGATCCCAGCATCATGCGCGTGCTGTTCGGATCCGGCCTGTTCGGCAACACGCGTCTGCGCGAGCTCGTCGCCCGCTATGTCGGACCGGAGATCATGGCGCAGGTCGCCAGTGAAAACGCCAAGGGCCGAAGGCTGCTGGTGGTGACGACCGATCTCGACACCCAGCGGACCGCGATCTGGGACATGGGCAGGATCGCGGCGGTCGGCACGCCTGAGGCGCTCAAGCTGTTTCGCGACGTGATGGCGGCCTCCGCCAGCATCCCCCTGGTGTTTCCGCCGATCATGATCGACGCCGAAGGCGAGGGCCGCAGGTTTCAGGAGATGCATGTCGACGGCGGCGTGACAGCCCCGGTGCTGACACTGCCGGAAGCCCTGCTTTTCCAGGGCAGTCGCCTTCCCGGCCCTGCGAAGCTGGACATCTACATCCTCGTCAACAAGAAGATCGAACGCAATTTCGAGCTCGTCTCCAACAGCACCATCGACGTCGCCTCACGCAGCCTGTCGTCGATCACCCAGTCGCAGACCCGCTCGATCATCTTCTCGACCTATGATTTCGCGAGGCGCAACCGCCTGGGCTTCCATCTCTCCTATATCGCGCGCGACTATCCGGCCGCCCCCTCGGAAGGGTTCGACACCGCCTATATGCGGGCGCTGTATCAGTACGGATATGAGAAGGCCGCTTCAGGCCAAGCCTGGACTTCGACGCTTCCGTAAGCGCTCGCTGAGGAACGGGGCGGTGCCGAGACGGTTGACGATGCGGCCCATCCGGCCAGATTAGCCATGACGCACCCGCTACTGCGCGTTATAGAGCAATCACTGATGTCACGACCGCGCAGGAATCATTGGGCATGGGATTGACTGCGACCAAGACAAGACCGGCAGCTCAGCGGCGCGAGGTGCCGAAATCGCGCGGCGGCCGCCCGACGAAAAGCGCCGCTATCGAGCGCGATCAGCGGCTGATCGAGGTCGCCACCCGCCTGTTCCTGGATCGCGGCTTCGACGCCACGTCGCTCGATGCAGTCGCGGAAGCCGCGCGCGTGAGCAAGCCCACCGTCTATGCCCGTTACGGAGACAAGCGCGGATTGTTCGCCGCCGTGCTGCGGCGCGAGATCGCGCGATGGCTTGCACCGCTATCCGCGGCCGCCGAGACGCAGCTCGGCAGCGCCTCGGACATCTCGGTCGAACAGCGGCTCGTCGAGATCGGGCGCGAGATGCTGAGCTTCACCTGCGGTCCCGATGCCGTCGCCTTCAGCCGCATGATGACGTCACAGGCCATCAACTTCCCCGATATCGCCAAGCTCGGCAAGGAAGAAGGCTGGCTCAAGGCCGTCGCCACCACGGCACGCTTTTTCGATCATCTGGTGGAGCAACGCGCGCTCGATATGGAAGACACCACGATCGCAGCCGAGGTGTTTCTCGACGTCGTCGTGGGGCATACCCACCGCATGGCGACGTTCGGAACGACGCTCGAGCTGAAAGACGCCGAAAAGCGCATGCGGATTGCCATCAAGCTGTTCCTGGCCGGTGCGCTTGGCCCCCCGGACCGCCTCCAGGACGCCACCAAGACCACGCGGCGGCGGCGCCCATCCCGCTGACAATTCCGTGAAGTTGCGATCTTGCCAGAGGATCGCGCGCCCGCGCCGTTGACCAAAACAAAACGATACGGTATGGTTTAATTATAGGGCGATGCGGATCGCTTTTTCACCAGCCCCAAAGAGGTCCGCACCGCCTCGATCGCCGCGGCGGTACAGCCCGTCACGACGCTCAGCGGCCGACCGATGCCCAAGGTCGGCCGCAAGTTCTTTACGATCATCCGGCACACTCGCTGGCCGAGGTTTCGAGCATGACGACAGCCAAACGACGGATCTCGGGATTGCTCGCGATCGCCCTGTCCGCACTCCTCCTCGCAGCGCCGGCGCGAGCGATCGTGAGCACGGGCACACCGACCGCCCTTCACAGCGACACAGATGGTGACGCCGAGATCGACCGCCAAGCGGTCAGTCGCGAGATCGAGCGCTTCCGCAGCTCGTCGATCTCGATCAACCAGGCCATGGCGATTGCAGAAGCCCGCCACGCCGGTGCCACCACGGCGGATGTGAGTTTCGACGGGGCCTCCGGCGTGCCGGTCTACCGGGTGAAGACCCTGCACAACGACCGGATCTGGCGCCACACCATCAATGCCGCGACCGGCGAGCTCGTCGGCGGCGAAGCCGCCCTCCCTCTCGCCGAGCTCGACCTCGACGACCGCAGCAACCTCGCAGCGCTCGGTGCCATCAAGCACCGACTTGCGGATGCCGTGCACGTGGCCGAACGCGCGGCCTCCGGCAAGGCGATCAGCGGCGGGCTGGTGCGCGAACGCGGCCGGCTGAATTTCGCGATCGTCGTCATCAGTGGCGACAACCTCAAGGAGGTCATCCTCGAACCGCCGGGCGCCCGGACAAAATAGCGGCGGCCAATCCCGCCGAAAAGCCATTGACGGGCGCAAAACTCTCCCGCATAAGCTCCCGCCATGTTCACGACCACCAAACGCACGACCAAAACCACCACGGCCTTCGGGGCCCGGGGAGGCGTGCGCGTGTAGTCGTCGACTAGAACGCAATCCACTCTACCGAAGCCCCGCCCTCGTTGGTCCGGGGCTTTTTTGTTGTCTGAATTCTCAAATCAATGGAGGACAAAGTGAGTAACGATCCCGTCGTCGCGATTGTCGGCGTCACCGGTGCAGTGGGCGCCGAATTCATCGCCACCATGGACAAGCGCGGCTTTCGCGTCGGCAAGCTCAAGGCGCTGGCCAGCGCCCGCTCGGCCGGCAAGACGGTGTCGTTCCGTGGGCAAGACGTCGTCATCGAGGAGCTGACCGAACGCGCCTTCGAAGGCGTCGACATCGCCCTGTTCTCCGCCGGCGGCAGCATCTCCAAGAAGTTCGCGCCAATCGCGGTCAAGGCCGGCGCCGTCGTCGTCGACAACTCCTCCGCCTTCCGCATGGACCCGAACGTGCCGCTGGTGATCCCCGAGATCAACGCGAACCGCATCCGCGACCACAAGGGTATCATCGCCAACCCGAACTGCGCCGCCATCACCGCGCTGGTGCCGCTATGGCCGATCCACCAGACCAACCGCATCAAGCGCGTGATCATCTCGACCTACCAGGCTGCCTCCGGCGCCGGCGCTGCCGCGATGGAGGAGCTGGTCGAGTCCACCCGCGCCAACCTCAACGGGCAGGTTTATACGCCGAAGGTGATGCCGCATCCTTACGCGTTCAATCTCTTCAACCACAACACGGCGATCGACCCCGACACCGGCTACAACGACGAAGAGACCAAGGTCATCAACGAAACCCGCAAGATCTTCGAGGACAACAACATCGCGATCGGCGTCACCTGCGTGCGCGTGCCGGTACTGCGGGCTCATTGCGAGGCCATCACTTTCGAATGCGAGAAGCCGATCAACGAGGATCAGGTCCGCGCCATCATGGCACGAGCGCCCGGCGTCAGGATCGTCGACGACCGCGCCAGGAACTACTTCCCGATGCCGATCGACGCCTCGGGGCAGGACGACGTCCTGGTCGGCCGCATCCGCAAGGACCTCAGCGACCCCTCCGGGCATTCGATCTCGATGTTCGTGGCGGCGGACCAGCTGCTCAAGGGCGCAGCGCTCAACGCAGTGCAGATCGCGGAGCTCCTGCCGCAGCAGGTGATGGCGTAACGGGAGGTGCGTAGGGTGGGTTAGCGACAGCGTAACCCACCACTGTCTCTACCGCGTAAACAGAAGCGGTGGGTTACGCCTTACGGCTAACCCACCCTACGGTGCCCGAAACAACAAACACGCATCGCCATAGGAATAGAACCGATAACCATGCGCGATCGCGTGTGCATAGGCCTGTTGCATCGTCTCGAGCCCAGAGAACGCCGACACCAGCATGAACAGTGTCGACTTCGGCAAATGGAAATTAGTCAGCAAGACATCGACGGCGCGAAAGCGATAGCCGGGGGTGATGAAGATCGACGTCTCGGCGGCGAACGGCTCAATGGTGCCGTCTTCGCCGGCTACGCTTTCGAGCAGGCGCAACGACGTCGTGCCGACCGCGATGATGCGGCCGCCGTTCTTGCGCGCGGTGTTGAGCCGCTCCGCCGTCTCGGCCGAGAGCGTGCCCCACTCGGCGTGCATCTTGTGGCCTTCGGTGTCGTCCACCTTCACCGGCAGAAAGGTCCCTGCCCCGACATGCAGCGTGACGCGATTGATGCCGACGCCGCGCGCGTGCAGCGCCTGCTCCAGCGCCGGGGTGAAATGCAGGCCGGCTGTCGGCGCGGCAACGGCGCCTTCATTCGCGGCGAACATGGTCTGGTAGTCGGCAAGATCCTGATCGTCAGGCGTGCGTTTCGAGGCGATGTAGGGCGGCAGCGGCGGGCTGCCGAGATCTGCGATGGCCTGATCCAATGTCGGGCCGTGGAACGAAAATGACAGCGTCACCTCGCCTTCTGCGCCCTTGGCCTCGACTTCGGCGTCCAGATGGCCGAGCAGGCAGACCTTGCCCTCATTGCCAAAGCGGATGCGGTCGCCGGCCATGAGTTTCTTGGCGGGCTTCACCAGCGCCTGCCAGCGCGAGCCGTCGAGGCGTTTGATCAGGGTCGCCTCGATCTTCGGCTCGGTCTCGCGGCCGATGCGACGGCCTCTCAATTGCGCCGCGATCACCTTGGTGTCGTTGACGACGAGCTGGTCGCCCGGCTTCAGCCATTGCGGCAGGTCGGCGACGATCTGGTCGCGCAGCGTGCCGTGATCGACAACCAGCATCTTCGCGGAGTCGCGCGGCCTCGCCGGGCGCAAGGCGATGCGCTCGGCGGGCAGATCGAAATCGAAGAGGTCGGTGCGCATCGCGTGCTCACGGCCGTACAGTCACTCCTCATCCTGAGGAGCGCAGAACGCGCGTCTCGAAGGATGAAGGCTCCGCTGCTGCAGCTCGGCCTTCATGAGTTCGAGACGGCGCTACGCGCCTCCTCACCATGAGGGTTGAACGCCTACTCCGCGTCAGCCGCCATCCGCGCCTTGACGATTTTGTCGGGGTTCTGCACAGGCTCGCCGCGCTTGATCTTGTCGACGTTCTCCATGCCCTCGGTGACCTTGCCCCACACCGTGTACTGGTTGTCGAGGAAGCGGGCGTCGTCGAACACGATAAAGAACTGGCTGTCGCCGGAATCCGGGCTGGCGGCGCGCGCCATCGAGGTGGTGCCGCGCACATGCGGCTCCTTGTTGAACTCGGCCTTCAGCTTCTTGCCGGAGCCGCCGGTGCCGGTGCCCTGCGGGCAGCCGGTCTGCGCCATGAAGCCGTCGATCACGCGATGGAACACGATGCCGTCGTAGAAGCCTTCACGCACGAGTTCCTTGATGCGCGCGACGTGGCCGGGGGCCAGATCAGGCCGCATCTCGATGGTGACGGGGCCCTGCGTGGTCTCGAGGATCAAAGTGTTTTCGGTGGCGCTCATGCTCGTCTCTCTTGGGTTGGGGGTGAAGTCCTGTCAGGTGAAGTTTTGCGGTTGCGAAACTGGATCGCGAATGGACGCCCCGCAGCGGCGCCGGCCATCGCATCGGTAAATGGCATCGGCGTGCAGCGTTGCAATGCCTCCATCACCGCTACCCGGTATTGCAGCCGGTCCTCGTCGGAGGCCTCCGCGGATTCATAGGTAATCCTCGGATGGCCCAGAATGTTTCCAGCCCGGTTAAAGCTCACGACGACGGTGATGTCGATCGGGCGGGCCCTGGCCGCGGGCGGCGGCTTCCAGCAGGTGCGCAGATGCCGGAAGATGTCCTGGATGGTGTTGACCTGTGCGTCCTCGGCGACCGCGCCGGGGACGCCGAGCAGCAGCACCGCGGCAATCAGCAGGAGCTTGCCACCGCTGCGCGCCATCGCCTCTCCTACTTGATGTCGGAAGCGACCTGCACCTTCACCATCTTGTCGGGATCGGTGACGGTGCCGCCGCTTGATCCGGGAGGTGCCTTCTTCAGCTTGTCGACGACGTCCATGCCCTGCACGACCTCGCCGATCACGGTGTACTGGTTGTCGAGGCTGCCGCCGTCGGCGAACATGATGAAGAACTGCGAATTGGCGGTGTCGACGCTGTCGCCGCGCCGGGCCATGCCGACGATGCCGCGCGCAAAATGCACCTTGGAGAATTCCTGCTTCAGGTTCGGATATTTCGAGCCGCCGGTGCCGTTGAAGTTCTGACCGTCGCCGGTCTGCGCCATGAAGCCATCCATGACGCGGTGGAACGGCACGTTGTTGTAATAACCCTCGCGCGCGAGCTGCTTGATGCGCTCGGCGTGCTGGGGCGCAAGGTCCGGCCTCAGCTTGATGACGATGCGGCCCTTGGTGGAGTCGATGACGATGGCGTTGGCCTTGTCGAGGCCGGCCGGCAAGGCTTGCGCGAAGGCCGGCACCGCGAACAGAACCGCGGCAACAAATGCGAGAATTCGGATCATGATAACTCCGGATCAGAGATGAGACAGGAAACGCGCCGTTATCAGGCGAATTTTGCCTTGAGCAGCGCCGCAACCAGCGGCGGGACGAAGGCCGAGACGTCCCCGCCCATGGCAGCGATCTGGCGCACCAAAGTGGCGGTGATCGGGCGGACCATGGGAGAAGCCGGCAGGAAGACCGTATGCACCTCGGGCGCCATGGCCT
The DNA here is from genome assembly GCF_055811835.1 of Bradyrhizobium sp. WSM4874. Classification (NCBI taxonomy): domain Bacteria; kingdom Pseudomonadati; phylum Pseudomonadota; class Alphaproteobacteria; order Hyphomicrobiales; family Nitrobacteraceae; genus Bradyrhizobium; species Bradyrhizobium sp. WSM4874. The sequence continues at coordinate 213,141 of NZ_JBVVPR010000002.1, read as the reverse complement.
CGTTCATGCCGGCGAGCTGCATCTCGTAGTCGAGGTCGGTGCCGTCGCGCAGGCCCCGAATCATGATCGTCGCACCGTGCTTACGCGCCGATGTCACCGACAGATCGTCAAATGTCGCGGCTTCGAGCACGCAGCCGGCCTGGGCCGCCACCGGCCCACAGACGTCATGGAGCATCTTCAGCCGCTCCTCAGTCGAGAACAGAGGCTTCTTGCCGGGGTGCACCCCGATCGCGACAACGAGCCTGTCGCACAGCGACACGCTGTGGCGGACCACGTCCAGATGGCCGTTGGTGATGGGGTCGAAGGAACCTGGATAGAAGGCAATGCGGGGCATGGCCACGTCCTACCGCGCCCTGCCCGGCCCGGCAAGCCGGTCCGGTTCCCTGGCGGTTTTTCCGCAAGAACCGCGTCGGAATGCGCCCAATTGTTTCGTCCTGAGGGCGGCCACGAAACAAAACGGAGCGCGAACGAAACCATTTCCCGCGTTCGCGAAGACGTCCGGAAACTGGCCATGGTTACTAATCCGGCCAACGAACGACGGGCCGCACACTGGGCGTAGCGGCCGCATCACAGGGGACTGTCATGATCAAGGCTCTTTCGGCGATCGCCATCTCTGCGTGTGTTGCTGCCGCCCTCACCCTCCTGCCCGGCTTCGCCCCGACCGTCGAGGCGAGCGTGCCGCAGCCGCTCGCCAAGAGCGACCGGCTCGATATCCGCACGGTCGGCAAGGACTGCTCGCAGCAGGCCTGGCCGAACTTCGAGGCGTCCTGCCTTCGCCAGGCCGGCACCAAAGCCAATATCCGCGAGGCTCGCCTCGTGACTGCCAACCGCACTCCGTAGCGAGATCTGTCAGTTTCTCGTCAGGAAACTTTCCGGTAAGTCCCAACGATAACCCCCAAAATAAACCCCATGGATATTTGCGACGTCCCGTCGCAGACTGCCTGATGCTCGCGCCCGTCGGAATGACCCGTCGGGCGCGATCCCATCGGGGGGTCGCCATTGTCCAGTACGCCCGCGGTTGCCTCCGGCCATCAACCTGATCCACTGCCACTTGCGATGACCATGGGCGCCATCGGGGTGGTCTATGGCGATATCGGCACCAGCCCCCTCTACGCCCTGAAGGAAGCCGCCAAGGCCGCCGTCCACGGCGGCACATTGACGAACGATGCCGTTCTGGGCGTTGCCTCCTTGATCCTCTGGGCATTGCTGCTGATCATCTCGCTGAAATATGCGCTGTTGATTCTGCGTGCGGACAACCGCGGCGAAGGCGGCATCGTCGCCCTGCTGGCCTTGCTGCATGCCCGCAACGCCCAACCCGGCACCTGGCGCGCGCATCTGCTGGTCGTCGGCCTCGTCGGCGCCGCGCTACTGTACGGCGACGGCGCGATCACGCCGGCCATTTCCGTGCTCAGCGCCATCGAAGGTCTGAAGGTCGACGCCCCCTCGCTCGCGCCGGCGGTCGTGCCCGTGACCATCGTCATCCTGATCGGACTGTTCATGATGCAGAAGCAGGGCACCGGCTTCATCGGCCGCATCTTCGGACCGGTGATGCTCGCCTGGTTCTTCGTGCTGGCAGCGCTCGGCATCCACGGCATCGTCAAGGCGCCGGCGGTGCTGGCGGCGCTGAGCCCGCTCTATGCGTTCGACTTCCTGATCCACCAGGATTTTCATGTCTCCTTCGCGATCCTGGGTGCCGCCTTCCTCGCCGTGACCGGCGGGGAGGCCATGTATGCCGACATGGGGCATTTCGGCCGCCTGCCGATCCGGCTGGCCTGGTTCGCGATCTGCCTCCCCGCGCTGGTGCTAAACTATTTCGGCCAGGCCGCACTGCTGATCACCGACCCCACCATGATCGAAAATCCGTTCTTCCAGCTCTGCCCTGACGCCCTGCATTATCCGCTGGTCGCCTTCTCTGCGGTCGCGACCGTGATCGCCTCGCAGGCGATCATTTCCGGCGTGTTCTCGCTGACCCAGCAGTCGATTCAGCTCGGCTTCCTGCCGCGCATGCAGATCCGTCGCACCACGAGCGACGCGATCGGCCAGATCTACGTGCCGCTGGTGAACTGGCTGCTCGCCGCCGCAACCCTCGGCGCCGTACTGAGCTTCGGCAGTTCGGAGGCGTTGGCCGGCGCCTACGGCATCGCGGTGTCGCTGTTGATGGCGATCACGACGCTGCTCGCTGCCCTGGTCGCGATCCAGTGGGGCTATTCGCCGTGGCTCGTGGTGACCGTGAACGGCTTCTTCTTCCTGATCGACGTGATCTTCTTCTCGGCCAATTCGATCAAGCTGTTCGAGGGCGGCTGGTTTCCACTGATGCTCGCGGGCTTCGTCGCCTTCCTGATGCTGACCTGGCGCAGCGGCGTGAAGCTCGTCGAAGCGGCACGCGCGAAGCTGCGCCAGCCCGAGGAGGATCTGATCGAGACCGCGGTCAACAAGTGCACCGCGAGACTCCCCGGCACCGCAGTGTTCCTGGCGTCGGCGGCGCGCGGGGTGCCGCTGGCGTTGACCCAGTTCGTCAAGCACAACCATGTGCTGCACGAGCGCATCGTCCTGGTCACCGTGTTGATCGAGGAGCTTCCTCACATCGCCGACGAAGACCGCATCGAGGTGATCGAGATCATTCCCGGCATTACCCGCGTCATCCTGCATTACGGCTTCATGCAGAACCCGACGATCTACGACGGGCTGACCCTGGCATGCCGCCACGGCAAGCTGCCCGGCGTCGACCTCTCCGACATCACCTATTACGTCGGCCGCGAGACCATCATCCCGCGCGAGGACGTGCCGGGCATGTGGGTCTGGCGCGAAACCGTGTTCGCCTTTCTGCAACGCAACGCCGAACGCTCCGCCGCGTTCTTCGGCGTGCCGACCAAGCAGGTGGTGGAGTTCGGGACAGAGTTGGAGATTTAGCTGGTCAGTGCACTAGCCCGGATGGAGCGACTTGTCCGCCGTCGCTCGGAGAGCGAAGGCGGAAGCGCAATCCGAGACAACCGTTCGAATGAAGAACCCGGATTTCGCTCGCGCTCCATCCGGGCTACGGGGGGTGACGCATCACTCCCCGTTTGAGTCTCCATTCGTCCCGTTCCCGCTCTCAGCCTCTTCCGTGATGTGCTCGACCGAGACGACGTGTTCGTCCTCGGCGGTGTCGAACACGATCACGCCCTGGGTCGAGCGGCCGGCGACGCGGATGCCTTCGACCGGGCAGCGGATCAGCTGGCCCTTGTCGGTGACCAGCATGATTTGATCGGCGTCTTCCACCGGGAACGACGCCACCAGGTTGCCGTTGCGGTTGTTGACGCTCATGGCGACGATGCCTTTGCCGCCGCGGCCGGTGGTGCGGTACTCGTAGGACGAGGTCCGCTTGCCGTAGCCGTTGACGGAGACGGTCAGCACGACCTGCTCGGCCGCCGACATCTCGATATAGCGCTCCTGGGGGAGCTGGAAACTGCCGGAGGTCTCCTCGGCTTCGGCGTCCGCCGCCGGCTCCTCGGCCGCAGCTTCGCCGGCGACCGCGCGGCGCATCTTCAGGTACGCCGAGCGCTCGTCGGACGTCGTCTCGACGTGGCGCAGGATCGCCAGCGAGATCACCTTGTCGCCCTCGGCAAGCGCAATGCCGCGCACGCCCATCGAGGTGCGCCCGGTGAACACGCGCACGTCGGTGACGGGAAAACGGATGCACTGGCCGCCGGCGCCGGTCAAAAGCACGTCGTCGTGCTCGGTGCAGATCTGCACGTCGACGATAGCTTCGTTGTCGTCGAGCTTCATCGCGATGATGCCGGAGCGGCGGACATCGACGAAGTCGGACAGCTTGTTGCGCCGGACGTTGCCGCCTGTCGTGGCGAACATCACGTCGAGATTGCCCCAGGTGGACTCGTCCTCCGGCAGCGGCATGATGGTGGTGATGCGCTCGCCCTGCTCCAGCGGCAGGATGTTGATCAGCGCCTTGCCGCGCGCATTCGGCGCGGCCATCGGAAGGCGCCAGACCTTGATCTTGTAGACCTGGCCGCGCGAGGAGAAGAACAGCATCGGCGTATGCGTGGACGCCACGAACAGCCGGCTGACAAAATCCTCGTCGCGGGTCTGCATGCCGGCGCGGCCCTTGCCGCCACGGCGCTGGGCCCGGTAGGCCGACAGCGGCACGCGCTTGACGTAGCCGGCGTGGGAGACGGTGACCACCATGTCCTCGCGCTGGATCAGGTCCTCGTCCTCGACCTCGCCTTCCTGCTCGATGATGACGGTGCGGCGCGGGGTCGCGAACTCGGCCTTCACTTCGGCAAGCTCGAACTTGATGATTTCAAGCACGCGGTCGCGCGAGCGCAGGATGGCGAGATAGTCGGCGATCTCGCCGGCGAGCTTGTCGAGCTCCTCGCGGATTTCGTCGCGGCCGAGTGCGGTGAGGCGTTGCAGGCGCAAATCGAGAATGGCCCTTGCCTGCTCCATCGACAGCCGGATCGTGCCGTTCTCGCTGATGCGGTGGCGCGGATCGTCGATCAGCGTCAGCATGTCCTCGACGTCGCGGGCCGGCCAGTCGCGCGACATCAGGGTGTCGCGCGCGGTGGTCGGATCGGGCGAGGTCCGGATGACGCGGATCATCTCGTCGATATTGGCGACCGCGATGGCGAGACCGACCAGGATATGGGCGCGATCACGAGCCTTGGCGAGCAGGAACTTGGTGCGCCGCGTGACGACGCGCTCGCGGAAGTCGACGAAGATCGCCAGCAGGTCCTTCAGATGCATGATCCGCGGACGGCCGCTGTCGAGCGCCACCATGTTGACGCCGAAGCTCGTCTGCAGCGGCGTGAACCTATAGAGCTGATTCAGCACCACATCCGGCACGGCGTCGCGCTTCAGTTCGATGACGACGCGGTAGCCGTCGCGATCCGATTCATCGCGCAGGTCGCCGATGCCTTCGATCTTCTTTTCCTTGACCAGCTCGGCGATGCGCTCGACCATCGTCGCCTTGTTCACCTGGTAGGGAATCTCGGTGATGATGATCGCCTCGCGCTCCTTGCGGATGGTCTCGATCGCGACCTTGCCGCGCATCATGACCGAGCCGCGGCCGAGGTGATAGGCGGCGCGGATGCCCTGCCGTCCGAGGATGACGCCGCCGGTCGGGAAATCCGGTCCCGGCACGATGTTGATGAGCTCGTCGATGGTGAGCGCGGGGTTGTCGATCAGCGCGACGCAGGCGTCGATAACCTCGCCGAGATTGTGCGGCGGGATGTTGGTCGCCATGCCGACCGCGATGCCGCCGGCGCCGTTGACGAGGAGATTCGGGAACTTGGCCGGCAAGACCGACGGTTCGGTCTCGTTGTTGTCATAGTTCGGCTGGAAATCGACCGTGTCCTTGTCGATGTCGGCCAGCAGAGCCAGCGCCGCCTTGGTCAATCGGGCTTCGGTATAACGATAGGCAGCCGGGGGATCGCCGTCGACCGAGCCGAAATTGCCCTGGCCGTCGATCAGCGGCACGCGCATGGAGAAGTCCTGCGCCATCCGGACCATGGCGTCGTAGATCGACTGGTCACCATGCGGATGATATTTACCGATGACGTCACCGACCACGCGGGCGGACTTGACGTACTTCTTGTCCGGCGTGTGCCCCTGCTCGTTCATCGAGTACAGGATGCGGCGGTGCACCGGCTTCAGACCGTCGCGGGCGTCAGGCAGCGCCCGCGCCACGATCACGCTCATGGCGTAGTCGAGATAGGACTTCTTCATCTCCTCGAAGATGGAGACGGGGCGAATATCCGAGGGTTGCGCCGGCTGGTCGCCGGGCTTGTCGTCGTCGTCAGCCAAGGGGAAATCCGGTGAGGTTTTATCTGGGAATCATATAGCGCATCGAGCCTCTGATAACCACCCTCGCGGCGTTCTGGGAAGCGCTTTTTCCGCCTATTTTTCCAATAACTTAAGCCCTTGCGAGCGGTGTCTTGGACAGCCCCCGCATCGACCTTGCAAAATTGCCGGTCACGCGTGGAAAACCGCGCGCCGAGCTTGCCCCATCAGCGCGTTTACCAAGCCGCAATCCGAGCTCAACCCAAACATGAAGCGGGCCCGGAAATCCCGAGCCCGTCCTGCCGATTAGTGGGATTTTCTGACACGAGATGAGAAGCGCCGACCCATCCGGCCGGCGCATCCGCATCGAGACGCCGCGTTCTCAGAACCTGATCGCTCAGAACGGGATATCGTCGTCCATGTCGCTGTTGCGGCCACCGCCGCCGGCCGCAACAGGGCGCCGCGGTGCGCTGCTGACGGGACCGGAGGAGCCGAAATCGCCGCCCGGCTCGTCGCCGAAGCTGCCGCCTCCGCCACCGCCGCTACGGCCGTCCAGCATCGTCAGGGTGGAGTTGAAGCCCTGCAGCACGACTTCGGTCGAGTACTTTTCGACACCGCTCTGGTCGGTCCATTTGCGGGTCTGGAGCGCACCTTCGACGTAAATCTTGGCGCCCTTCTTCAGATATTGTTCGGCGACCTTGCAGAGCCCTTCATTGAAGATCACGACGCGGTGCCACTCGGTCTTTTCCTTGCGCTCGCCGGTCGCCTTGTCGCGGGGGGGGGGGGGCGGGGGGGGGGGGGGGGGGGGGGGGGGGGGGGCCCGGGGGGGGGGGGGGGGGGGGGGGGGGGGGGGGGGGGGGAGGGCGGGGAAATAACTGTTGTGTGGTGGGCACGCA